>JAITON010000179.1 GCA_031289935.1 Treponema sp. | reverse complement strand
CTATGCGGGTATTTTTTGCTTGAGCGTCAGTTGATACCCCAGGGCATTCAGCGTATTTGCAACCGTCGCAAATGATGGATTGCCAGCCGCAGACAATGACCGATACAAGCTTTCACGGGCAACATTCAATTCCTTTGCTATGGCGGCCATGCCTTTTGAACGGGCTATGTCGCCAATCACTGCCAAAAGCAATTCCGTATCGTTTTCTTCTAATGCAGCTTCAAGGTAGGCATATACCTCTTCTTTGGTATTGATATCCTCTGCCGGATCCCATTTAGTTGTTTTCATTTTCTTGCACCTCTTCCTCGTCTGCCAGTTTTTTCGCATTTTCAATATCTGCCTGTTGGGTTGATTTATCACCGCCGCATAGCAAAATAGTGATTCCCCTTCCAGTGTCATTAAAGTATACCCTATAACCTTGCCCATAATGTATACGCAATTCAGACAAGCCATTGCCGATAGGCTTACAATCGCCGCGATTTCCCAAAGACAGTCTTCTGATACGGGCCTTAATTCTGGCTTTCGCCTGGATGTCATGCAACTTCTGATACCATTTTTTGTATCTTTCAGTTTCCCGTATCTCAATCATACTGCCAGTGTAATATATAAGCTACGTTTTGTCAAGCGGTTTTCCCCAAATCAACCAACCCCGCCGCAAGCAGGCATAGCTTGCTATGCAGGGGGGCGGCTTTTTGTTGATAAGAGCGCGTTGGTGTGGTATACTGGGAAGCAGGTGGGAATCGATGCAGTTTGAATGGGATGAAGCGAAGAATGAAGCGAATAAACGGAAGCACGGTATCGACTTTGCTGACGCGCAATATGTATTCGCTGGCCCGCTGCATAAAGAACGCTATGATGGCGCCCATAGCAGCGATGAAGACCGCTGGATAGTTAATGGGTAAAATAGTTCAAAGTTCGATTGACATAACGCGGGCTGTGCCAGAGGAAGTTGTTGACCGCGTGTGCGAGGGTCTTAAAGGCCGGGGAATTGACTTCTCCGATATTCCAGAACAGGATGTATCGCAATTTGTCCATTGGTCGGTGCATCATCCCCGCAAGGAAGAAAGTGTAACCGTCAATATCACCTTGGATCCTGCCACCGCCCGCACACTTACCGCCAAAGCCCAGGCCGCCCGCCAAACCCCTTCGGAACTGGTAACCGCAATGGTACGCAGGGAACTTGCCGCCAGCGCGTAGGCAGTGGCAGCAAGGGCTGGGGAAGGTTTTTTGAAGAGGTTTCCGGGCCACTCGTAGCCACTAGCCATGCGGGGGCCTTCGCGGTAGAATGACCTCATGGTATGGGCAATCAACTTTCCAACATGGCTTAAGCCAGAAATAATCCCCGGCCTTCCCATGCGCTGGTACGGGCTGATGTATGTGGTGGCCTTTGTGGTCGCCTACTATCTTTATCGCCGGCAGATTCGGGAACGGCGCTTCCCCATGAGCGAGGACGATCTCTGGGCCTTCTTCTTTTGGGGCATCCTGGCTCTGATGCTGGGGGCGCGGATCTTCTCCACCCTGGTCTACGATCCCAGCGACCGCTACTGGCGGCAGCCCTGGCTCGTCTTCTGGCCCTTCGAAAACGGCCAGTTCACGGGCCTCCAGGGGATGAGCTACCACGGAGGGGTCATCGGCGGCATTCTGGGCTTTACCGTCTATGCGGTGGTCAAGAAGTATGATGTCCGGGAGATTGCCGACATGTTCGGCGCCAGTATTCCCCTGGGCTACACCTTCGGGCGGCTGGGGAACTTTATCAATGGTGAGCTCTGGGGCCGGGTTACCACGAGTCCTCTGGGGATGATCTTCCCCACTGCCCCCCGTTTTTCCGCCACCCTGGACTGGGCCCGGGAGACTGCCGAAGCGACCGGGGTGCCGGTCCCCGGCCCCGAGGCCATGCTCAACCTGCCCCGGCATCCCTCCCAGCTCTACGAGGCTCTTTTTGAGGGGGTCGTGCTCTGGCTTATCATCTGGTTGCTTCGGAACCGCAAGCCCTTTAAGGGCTTCCTGGCGGGCCTCTACATTGGCGGCTACGGCCTGATCCGCTTCTTCCTGGAATATTTTCGGGAACCCGACGCCCACCTGGGCTACCGGATTCAGCTTGGGCAAGTTGTAGGTTTACGCGACATCGCCCATCTCCACCCGGCCCTGAGCTTTTCCACCGGCCAAATTCTTTGCCTGGGGATGGTTGTCCTGGCCCTGGTCTGGTGCGTGGTGGTGGCCCGGCTCCCCGGCTGCAAACCGGTCCGTCGCTACCCCGGGCCCGGCGAGCTTGACCCCGGCGCCTCGGCCGCCCGGCTCGTGGAAAAGGACGCGGCCCGGAAGCAGCGCCGCAGACTGCGGCAAAAGCTGCGCTAGACAGGAGCTGATTAACTTGAGGCCAAGTATCGCCTCTCTAAGGACCGGTATGCGCTACTACAGTACCCGGAACAGGAACAATCCCGTTGATTTTGCCACTGCGGCCCTGGGCGGTCTGGCCCCGGACGGCGGTCTCTATATCCCCGGGACGATCCCTGAGTTCCCCGCCGCAGTCCGCGCTTCCCTGGGGAGTATGGACTACCGGGAAGTTGCCCTGGAAACGATCCGGCCTTATGTGGCGGGGGAGCTCCCTCAGGCGGTCCTGGAAGAACTGATCCAGGGGGCCTACCCCTTTAACGCTCCCTTGATCGCGGTGGGGGACCGGCTCATGCTGGAGCTCTTCCACGGGCCCACTGCGGCCTTTAAGGACTTTGGCGCCCGGTTCATGGCCCGGGCCTTCTCCTGGTTACGCCGGGGTGAGGACAAGCCCCTGCACATCCTGGTAGCCACCTCGGGGGATACCGGCGGGGCCGTGGCCGGCGGCTTTTTTGGCGTTCCCGGTATCGTGGTAACGGTGCTCTACCCCAGGGGCCGGGTGAGCCCCCTCCAGGAGCGGCAGATCGCGGGCCTGGGGGGTAATATCAGCGCCCTGGCCGTGGAAGGGAGCTTTGACGATTGCCAGGCCCTGGTCAAGGCCGCCTTTGCCGATGTCGAACTCCGGCGGCGGCTCGTCCTTTCATCGGCCAATTCTATCAATGTGGCCCGGCTCATCCCCCAGGCGGTCTACTACGCCGCTGCCGCCGGGAAGGCCGCCAGAGGCCGCCTGGACCCGGACGGAGAGGCCACGCCGAGGCCTGGGAATGAAACCCTGCCAAGGCCCGGTTCAGGCGAAGGCCGGGGAACAGGGGCCATTACGTTCTGCGTGCCCTCGGGGAACTTCGGGAACCTCACTGCCGGGCTCTACGCCATGAGCATGGGGGCGCCCATCCAGGGATTTATCGCCGCCACCAACGTCAACCGGACCGTGCCGGACTACCTCGAGTCCGGAGACTACCAGGCCCGGCCTTCCCAGGCGACCATCTCCAACGCCATGGACGTGGGGGCGCCCAGCAACTTTGAGCGCATGGCCGCCCACTGGTCCTGGGACGAACTGCGGCGGAACATTCGCGGGGTTAGCGTGAGCGATGACGAGACCCGGGAAACTATCGCGGAAGTTCATCGCCAGTACGGTTACTTTCTGGACCCCCACGGCGCGGTGGGCTGGCGGGCCCTGGATAAGGCCGCTGTGCACGGTCCCGTCGCCGTGCTGGGCACCGCCCACCCCGCAAAGTTCGCCGGGACCGTGGAGCCCCTGACGGGCCCCGTGCCGGTTCCCCCGGCCCTGGCCGGGGCCATGGAGCGGGAACCTGTTGCAAAAACGATACCTGCGGATATTGCCGCGCTAAAGGAAAACCTATGAAAATCTGTCCCTGCGGCTCAGGCCGCCCCTACGACGAGTGTTGCGGCCCCTACATCAAGGGCGCCGCCAATCCTCCCACCGCCGAGGCCCTGATGCGGAGCCGCTACTCGGCCTATGTAGAGCACGAGGTGTCCTACCTCATGGACACCTGCATCAGAAAAGACAATCAGCGGGATATCGACGAAAAATCGACCCGGGACTGGAGCGAGCAGTCCACTTGGCTGGGTCTCAGCATCATTTCCACGGAAAAGGGCGGCCCCGACGATACCGAGGGGGTCGTGGAGTTCAGCGCCAGCTACGAGCGCAAGGGCCTGCGGGACCTGCACCACGAGACGGGCCGCTTTAAGAAGATCAGCGGCCGGTGGCTCTACGACGAAGGCACCGTGGCGCCGGTTACCATGGTCCGCGCCGGCCCCAAGATTGGACGGAACGATCCCTGCCCCTGCGGCAGCGGGAAGAAATACAAGCACTGTTGCGGCCATTAGGCCAGGGAATGGGGCATTATGGTAGACATACGGTTTTACGGCGTTCGGGGCTCGCATCCTGTGGCGGATAGCCGCAGCGTGCGCTACGGGGGGAACACTTCTTGTGTAGAAATCGTCAAGACGAACAGGCAGGGCATCAGGGTCCCCATCATCGTCGATGCCGGGAGCGGCCTCATCAAGCTGGGCTATCAGCTCGCGGGGAAAATCCTGGCCGGAGAGTACAGCAGCGCCTTTCCTATCCTCTTTACCCACCTGCACTTTGACCATACCGAGGGCTTCTACTTCTTCAGCCCCAACTTCCTCCCCTGCGTTACCCTCTATATGATGGGCATGAAGACCCTGAAGCAGCACGTGGGGACGGTCCTGCAACAGAACATGCTCCAGCCCATCTTCCCCATCGAGTATAACGAGCTCAAATCCCGGCGAAAGCATATCGTGCTGGAGGATGGCCGGGTCTTTTACCTCTCCCAGTCCGGCAGGCCCGTGCTCCGTTCCGAAGACCCCCTCTTCGAGGTCCGGGTCCTCCGGGCCTTCGCCCCCTCCCATCCCCGGCAGGGAGCCCTGTACTACCGCATCACCGATCCCGGTGATGGCTCTTCTATCGCCTGCATCTGGGATATCGAGTCCCACATCGGCGGCGATGTCCGGGTTATCAAGTTTGTCAAAGACGCAAGCCTGATGATCCACGACACCCAGTATACTGATGAAGAATATACCGGCCGGGAAAGTCCCGTGCAGGGCTTCGGCCACTCGAGCTATTCCATGGCCCTGGACAACGCGCAACAGGCCGGGGTAAAAAACCTCGTTGCCTTCCACTATAACCCCCGGCACAGCGACGCCTTCCTGGACCGGGTGGCGGAACGGTACCCGGAGCTTATCATGGCCCGGGAGGGCCTCTCCATCAGCCTGGACAAGGGTGCGGTCGTTAAGCAGGAATACTTGAGCCAGGGCTTTGCCCCGGAGGAGGCCTTATGAAGATTGCCATCGGGAACGACCATAGGGCTTTTCGCCTCAAGTGTGAAATCCGGGACTATCTGGCCGGTAAGGGCCACGAAATGATCGATGCCGGGGCCCACGACGAGGCAGGAAGCGACTATCCCGTGTACGGCAGGGCCGTGGCAGAGCTCGTGGCCCAGGGCAGGGCGGAGCTGGGAATAGCCATCTGCGGTACCGGCGCGGGGATAAGCATAGCGGCCAATAAGGTCCGGGGTATCCGGGCGGTGGTTTGCAGCGAACCCTACACGGCGCGGCTCGCCCGGCAGCACAACAACGCCAACGTGCTCGCCTTTGGGGCCCGGGTCATCGGTATCGATATGGCCAAGATGATCGTGGACGAATGGCTGGCCGCAAGCTTCGAGGGGGGCCGCCACCAGTCCCGGATTGACCAGATCAGCGCTCTGGAATCCATCCGGGAATCCATGCCGGTAGACCTATAAGCCCCGGCATAGCAAGGCTTGAATGCCCGGCACAGTAAGGTTCGAAGTCCCAACACCGTGTATTTGAAGTCCAAACATAGTGTGTTTGAAGTCCCAACACACGGTGTTTGAACCCCAAACATAGTGTGTTTGAACCGCCGCCTAGTAAGGCCCCAAGGCCCGGCATAGTAAGGCCCGAAGCCAGGCATAGCAAGGCCCAAAGCCAGGCATAGTAAGGCCCAAAGCCCGGGCACACCGTGCCTGGATCGCCGCAGCGCGGTTGTCTTGGCGTAAATCCCCGGCTATGCTATAGTTTCTCCGGGGGCGATCGTGGCTCATTGCGTGGTAGAGGCGGCGGAGGCTATTCTGGACCAGGAATTTCCGGTTCTGGACAAGGGCTTTGTCCGCCTGGTCGATTATCTGGGGGGGGACGAGCGGGTGGTCCAGGCCGCCCGGGTCTCTTACGGGGCCGGCACCAAGGGCTACCGGGAGGACGCGGGGCTCATCGACTACCTCCTGCGGAATCAGCATACTTCTCCCTTTGAACAGGTGATGTTGACCTTCCACGTAAAGCTCCCGGTCTTTGTAGCCCGCCAGTGGATACGCCACCGGACCGCCCGGCTGAACGAGGTTTCGGGCCGCTACTCGGTGCTGAAGGACGATTTCTACCTTCCCGCCCCGGAGGACATCGCCCTGCAAAGCCAGGACAACAAGCAGGGCCGTGGGGAGGCCCTGGATGCCGGCGCCGCAGAAGCGGTTCGGGAGGCCCTGAGCGCGGAACAGCGCCGGGCCTACACCGCTTACACGGGCCTTATCGGCCAGGGCATCGCCCGGGAACTGGCCCGGATCAACCTGCCCCTTTCCCTCTATACTGAGTGGTACTGGCAGATCGACCTCCACAACCTCTTTCACTTTCTGGAACTCCGCCTGGATGCCCATGCCCAGAAGGAGATCCGCCTCTACGCCCAGGCGCTCCTGGACATAAGCCGGAAGGTGGCCCCCCGTTGCTGCGAGTCCTTTGAGCGGCACCTGCTGGGGGGCGTTTCCTTCTCGGGGGAGGAGCTGGCGGAACTCCGGCGGCGGCTGGGATCGGCGGATACGGGGAACCTGGCTTTGACGGGCAAAGCGGCTTTGACGGGCAAGGCGCTGGAACGCTTCGAGGAGAAGCTCCTGAGCGGCAGACAAATATAGGACCATAGGAGAACATGATGAAAGGACCGGTTTTAGTGGTGCTGGCGGCGGGAATGGGCAGCCGCTACGGCGGGCTCAAGCAGATGGACCGGATTGGGCAGCGTGGCGAGGCGCTCCTGGACTATTCGGTGTTTGATGCGAAACGGGCGGGCTTTGCCCGGGTGGTGTTTATTATCCGCCACGATATGGAGGCGGATTTCCGGGAGATCGTCCTCCAGCGGATCGGGGACGCCCTGCCCTGGGATCTGGTCTTCCAGGACCTGGACAGCCTGATCCCCCCGGAAGCTCTGGCGGCGAGCCGTCAGGCGGGCCGGACCAAGCCCTGGGGAACCGCCCACGCCCTGCTCTGCGCGGCAGATAAGATTGACGCCCCTTTCGCCATCCTTAATGCCGATGATTTCTACGGACGGGCAGCTTTCGAGGTCCTGGGGAAGTTCCTGGCGTCCCCGGCGGGGGCGGTCGAGGGGGCTATCGTGCCCTATAGCCTCCACAAGACCCTGAGCCCCCAGGGTACCGTGACCCGGGGTGTCTGCGAGATCCGCAGGGGTCTGCTTTGTTCCGTGGACGAGCTCAAGGCCATCGCCGAGGAGGCGGAGGGGCATATCTACAATACCGGGGCCAACGGCACGAAACAGGAACTGGCCCGGGAAACCCCGGTGTCCATGAATTTCTGGGGTTTCCCTCCCAGCGTCATCCCCCACATGAGGCGCTACTTTGAGGATTTTCTGGCGGGTTCCGCCGGGGAGCCCAGGGCCGAGTGCTACCTGCCCACGGCGGCGGACTGGCTCGTTAAGGGGGGGCTCCTGGATATCCGGGTCCTCCAGGCCGATTCCGAGTGGTTCGGCGTTACCTACCGGGAGGACCGGGAGATGGCATCCGCCCGGATCGGGGAACTGGTGCGGCAGGGAGTCTACCCGCCCGCGCTTTGGGGACGCTGAGCCGCATGCTGCGATTTGTGCGCCCCGGCGACGCGGCGGCCATTGCGGAGATATACAATTACTACATTACCGAAACGGTTATCAGCTTTGACGAGGAGCTCACCACGGCGGCGGAAATGGAGGAACGCATCGCGAGAATCAGCGCCGAATATCCCTGGCTGGTTCTGGAGGAAGGGGGCGCTCTGCTGGGATACGCCTATGCGCACCGCTGGCACGAGCGCGCCGCCTACCGTTACACTGCGGAAGTGTCCATCTATTTGCGGCAGGGTCTGGAGGGCCGGGGCCTGGGGACGGCGCTCATGGAGCGGCTCCTGGAAGAGCTGCGCAAGACGGAAATCCACGCCCTTATCTCGTGCCTTACTCTGCCCAATGAAGGGAGCACGGCCCTCCACGAAAAATTCGGCTTTAGCCAGGCTGGACATTACCGGGAAGTGGGCTCTAAGTTTGGGCAGCTCCTCGACGTGGGCTACTGGGAGCTGATCTTAGGGAAGGATAGATGAGCGCCATTACGAGCCTGCTCTGGACCGCGTTTCTGTCGGTGATGCCCATTTCGGAGCTCCGGGGGGCCATCCCCTTTGCCATGGCCCATGGCATCCCCTGGTACTGGGCCTATCCCTTTGCAACGGCCATGAACGCCCTGGCGGCCCCGCTCTGCTGGATATTTCTCTCGACCCTGCACCAAGTCTTTCTGCGTCTTTCGAAATACCGTTTCTTCCGCTGGTACCGCAGTCTCTTTGACCGCTTCGTGGAACGGAGCCGGGGAAAGCTGCGCAAGGGTGTGGAGCACTGGGGCTGGCTCGGGATCGCCCTCTTTGTGGCCGTCCCGCTGCCCATAACCGGCGCCTGGACCGGCACCCTGGGGGCCTGGGTCCTGGGCCTCCGCCGGGGCCCTACCATGCTGGCGGTGATCCTTGGCGTGCTGATTGCCGGGGCAATCGTTACCATCGTCTCGCTCCTGGGGATCCAGGCCCTGGACCTGTTTATTAAGCAAGTATGAAGACCCGGGGCAATTCAGGCGGCTTGGTCCTGGCCGCCTTTCTGGCAAGGCTTTTTCTCAAACGGCTCTGGGCGGCCGCCAAGACCTCCCCGGTTATCGTGATTGCCGCTATTGGCCTGGCGCTTATCCTTGGCATCGTCCTCCCGGCCAACGGTATATACCTCAGAAGGGCCCTGAGCTTCCCGGTCTTTGCGGTGGTCCTGGGGGGCCTTAGCCTGGCCGGCGCGGCGGGAGCCTGGTCTAAAGCGCCATCCCTTCGGGAAGCGGTATTCCGGCATGCTAATTCCCGGTATTCCAACGCAGAAATACGACGCTTCTTTATGGTGCTGCGCTCCCTTGGGGCGGTAATACCGGTGGTAGTAGCCATGCTGCTGGTTCTCGGCGGCGTGCTCGTGATCCGGCCCGGCGGAGCGGCGGCCCTGGGGTTGGGGGCCCTGGTCCTGGATTTTGCGCTCTGCATGGCCGCCCAGACCCTGCGTCTTAGGCTGCTGCGTGAACCCCGAAGGCTTGCCGGGCTTCGACCGGTTCACCGGACGAAGACTCACCCACGGCCCCTGTTGCACCGCCTTGCCGCAGAGTTTCTTGCCCCCGATACCCTGATTCAAGCCGGGGTGTTCTTCGCCGCATCGTTGTACCTGATCTTTGATATGTTTTCCCGCCGGACCGAACCTGGACCGGGCGGCCCGGTGGAGGGCCTTGAGAATTATGCCGCAGTCATGCTGGTCCTGGGAAGCCTCCCCTGTACAGGGGCCTTTGACGCGGTGGCGCGGCTCAACTGGAAGTTCCGGGCCATCTTTGGCGGAGGCTATGGGGGCTATTGCCGGGACGGTCTCCTGGTCTACGGCGGCCTCTCCCTGCCGCTCGTGCTGCCCTTTATCATTATCAGCCTGCCTGAGATGCCCCGGAAGGCGTTGCTCATCCCGGCCTTTATCGCCGTGAATCTGCTCGTAACGATAAACTGGGCCCTGCTCTTTTTGAATCCCCTGTTTAAGGGTTTGATCTGGATGGGTTACCTTGTTTTTTCCGCCGCTATTTTCAGGCTGAACCTTGCCCTGGCGCCTGTGTTACTGCTTATCGCAGGCATACTGTTTCTTATGGCGCCGTCTCATTTTCGGGACCGGGGGAGCTATGATTATATGCGATAGGGTCTCCAAGGAATTTCCCGGCGGCGGGGGTATTCGGGATATCAGTCTGCAATTCGAGCCGGGGAAAGTCTACGGTATCATCGGGGCTAACGGCGCGGGGAAGACCACCTTGCTCCGCTGCCTTGAAGGGCTCTACGGGCTTTCCGGGGGGAGCGTTACCCACGATGGCGTCTCCACGACCGGCGAGAAGGCCTTTAAGGAGATCAGGCAGCACATTTCCTACCTTCCCACAGAGGACTACCTGTATCCGGGTCTAAGCTGCCGGGAAAACATCCTCCTGGCATCAATGCTGCGGGGCGGCGGCAGCACACTAAGCGCGGACACGGAGGAGCTTATCAGGCTGCTGGGGGCCGGGGAATTTCTGGATAAGCCCTTTGACCAATGTTCCACGGGCATGAAGAAGAAGGCCCAGATTATCGCCAGCATGGCCAGCATAGCGGGCCTTGCGGGGGATATCCGCACCCTGATCTGGGACGAGCCCAACGACGGCCTGGATATCATGGCCAACATCAGGATTAAAGAACTCCTGGCCGGGCGCCGGGAAAAGGGGAACACCGTGATTGTGTCAAGCCACGTGATCGAGTTCCTTGAACATTTTATCGATATATGTATTATTATCCACGAGGGGCGAATCCTGGATATCCGCGGCGGCCGGGAGATACCATCCCTGGTGGCGCATTACCTGGACCTGATAGGAGCACAATCATGATTATCGGCATTGATATCGGCAGTACTACCACCAAGGCCGTGTCGCTGGAGCTCGCGGGTACGAGTGGCGGCCAGAGCCGGGTGACCCACATGGTCAAGACCAAGGCGGCCGACGCAGTAACATCGGCCACCGGGGCCTTTGGCAAGATGATTATCGAGAACAAGATTAACATACAAGACATTACGCGCATCATGATTACCGGCGTAGGGGCCTCTAAACTGAACAGTGATATTTTCGGCATCCCCACATCAAAGGTTGACGAGATCCGGTCCATCGGTATCGGCGGCATGTTTCTGGCGGACCGGGAGAATATCATCATTACCAACATCGGTACCGGGACCGCCATCATCGACGCCGCGCCGGGGCGCATTGTCCATATCGGCGGCTCGGGGGTGGGCGGGGGGACTATCCTGGGCCTGGGGAAGCGGCTCCTGGGTATGTCGGATTTTAACGAGATCATGGAACTGGCCGGCCGGGGAAACTTAAAACAGGTAGACTTACTGTTGGATGATATCATGGAGACCGACATCAGCTTCCTTAACCGGGAATCTACGGCCTCCAATTTCGGCAAGATGCTGGATACCGCCAAGAATGAGGATATTGCCCTGGGTGTCGTGAATATGGTTTACCAGGTAATCGGGATGCTTTCCGTTTTTGCGGCGAAGAGTAAAGATACCGGCCTGGTTATTGTTACCGGGAGCGGCAGCAATAACCCTATCGGCAAGAATGTACTTGAGGTAATCACGGGGCTCTACGCAATACAGTTCGAGTATCCCCCGGACGCGGAATATACCACCGCCATCGGCGCGGGGCTTGCGGCAGGAGGGGGTCTATGGTGATGCAGACGATATTGGGGCGTACCGGTTTATCGGTAAACAAGGACGGTTTCGGGGCGCTGCCTATTCAACGGGTCAGTTTTGCCGAATCGGCAGTAATACTGCGCAGGGCTCTTGACGGGGGGATCAACTTTATTGATACCGCCCGGGGCTACACCGACAGCGAAGAAAAGATAGCTGCGGCCATCTCCGATAGGAGGCAGGAATACTACCTGGCCAGCAAAACCCCCTCGGGGGATGCGGAAGGTTTCTGGAAGGATCTGGAGACGAGCCTCGCAAACCTGAAGACCGATCATATTGACCTCTACCAGTTCCACAACCCGGCAAAGATGCCCCGGCCCGGCGACGGTACAGGGCTCTACGAGGCCATGCTCAGGGCCCGTGAAAAGGGAATGATCCGCTTTATCGGCATCACCAACCACCGGCTGCCGGTCGCCCGGGAGGCCGTGGAAAGCGGCCTCTACGATACCCTGCAATTCCCCTTAAGTTATCTTTCCGGTGAGCGGGACATTGAACTGGTAGAGCTCTGCGCCGTTAACCGGCTGGGATTTATCGCCATGAAGGCCCTTGCCGGGGGGCTCATCACCGATATTGCCGCAGCCCGTGCCTCCCTGGCGGTTTATTCCGGCGTGGTACCCATCTGGGGCATCCAGCGGGAAAGCGAGCTGGACGCCCTGTTCACGGCCATGGCGGGGCCGGCGGAGCTGACCGAAGCGCAGCGCCGCCGCATTGAGGCGGACCGGAAGGACTTAACCGGGGCCTTTTGCCGGGGTTGCGGTTACTGCCTCCCCTGCCCGGAGAACATCGTCCTTAACTGGTGCGTCAGAATGCCCCAGGCCCTCCGCCGGATGCCCGCCACAGAGCTCTTCTCGGAACACTGGCAGCAGGAGATGGCGAAGATCGAAAACTGCCGGCGCTGCGGCCTTTGCAAGTCCCGCTGCCCCTACGGTCTTGACATACCGGTCCTGTTACAAAAAAACTACGCCGATTACCGGGACCAACTGGCGCGCCGGAACTAACCGGGGGCCGCTCCCATCAAACCCAGGCATCTCCCCCCAGGACCCTGCGAAGGGCTAAGTATCGGCCACGGTAGCCGGGGCACATATCGCCGACCGGGGTGGGGGGCACAGCCCTACGCAACCGCGCTTGTAGAGCCCGCCGCCGCTATCTTCGATACGCTCTGGCGGGGAACTCCAAATGCGGCCGCTCCGGGCTGCGCTCCCCCAGGAACGGCCCCCAGGGACGGCCCCTCTGGGGCGGCCCCTGGAAACGGCCCCCAGGGGCGGGGCGCAGGGGGGGCGTGTGCCCCGGTCTAATAGTGTAGGACAGAACGGCCCAGCCACACCGGCGGCGGCGATATGCCGAATAGGGCGCAGATTGTCGGCGCTATATCATAGATGTTTATATCGCCGGAGATAATCGTACCGGGCGCTATATTCTTCCCGTATAGAACGAGCGGGATCTGCCGTTCTTCGGGCGTGTTTCCGCCATGGCCTTTGTATATCCCGCCGTGATCCGCCGAGAGTATAAAAACGGTATTATCTATCATTCCTTCGTCGATAACCTTTTGCTCTATTTCCCCGATATACCCGTCGAGCCGCGCTAACATGTCATAATAGCCGCGTGTATTAAACCCCATGCTGTGCCCGGCGTGATCGGCCCCGTCAAAATGGATAAAGGTAAACGTCAAATCATTGTGCCTGATGCTTGCGATATAATCCGTTATAATCGACAGCGAATCATGATTCGATGAAAGATCCGGGATACCACGATTGAAATCCGCCACTGAGGCGGGATATAAATCGGCAATGCCGCCCCATTCATATATCGCGGCTATGTGAGAGGCCGGCCGTATCTTCCGCAGCAGCGTGAAGACATTCGGGTAGTATCCGTATTCATCCATGACGACCGGATCGAAGGTGGGCTTTACCGTGTTTTGCGTGTAGCCGTGCAACACGGGCACGCTGCCGTAAAACATGGAAGCCCAGTTCGGAGAGCTTATGCTCGGCAT
>JAITON010000196.1 GCA_031289935.1 Treponema sp. | reverse complement strand
CCCGGGCATGCCCTAGGCATGCCCAAGCCATGCCCGGAAGACTTTACAGGACTCACGCTTTAGAATCGGCGTTTTTGCCGGGAAAGTCAAGTGGTTCTACCAGAGTTCGAAAATTCCGCCTAAAACCCGCCGCCCCGGCCCCTTCGGCCCGGCCTTGGACCCCTTATAGAGGGAAGTCCCTTCCCTTCCGTAGGGAACTCCCTTCCCCTTATAGAGGGAAGGGGCGTCCCTTCCGTAGGGAAATCCCTTCCCCTTATAGAGGGAAGGGGCTTCCCCTTATAGAGGGAAAGCCCTTCCTCTTATAGAGGGAAAGCTCTTCCCCTTCCGTAGGGAAGGGACTTCCCGGTAAGGCTCTTATACCCGTACTTCCAGCGCTTCCCGTTCCCGTATCTCGTAGAGCTTCCGGTCCAGTTCCGCCAGCTTCATCTGCTGGAGCGCCCGCTTGTACTCCACCGGCAGCACCTTGATGAACCGCCTCCGGCTCGTCTCCCAGGCGTCCAGAACCCCCTTGGCGTAGACTGAACCGGTCCAGTACACATGTTTGCCGATCTGCTCTTTGACAAAAACCTCGTCCTCCTCGGTTTCCAGGCCCGAAAGCTCCACCATGCCCGGGTTGAGGTAGAACTCGAAGGGATGTCCATCTTTGCCGCCTGCCTGATGGCCATCTTTTTCGCTTGCCCGATGGCCATCCCCGCCGCCTGCCTGGTCGTACACATAGGCGATTCCCCCGGACATGCCTGCGGCGAAGTTCCGCCCCACCCGGCCCAGTACAATGAGCCGGCCGCCGGTCATATACTCCGCGCAGTGGTCCCCAGTACCTTCCACCACGGCAACGGCCCCGGAGTTCCGTACACAAAACCGCTCCCCGGCCACTCCCGCCACATAGACCTCCCCGGAGGTAGCCCCGTACAGGGCTGTGTTCCCTGTGATGATGTTCTCCTCGGTCTTAAAGCGTGAGCCCACGGGGGGGGCCATCACGATGCGGCCGCCGGAGAGGCCCTTGCCCAGGTAGTCGTTGGCGTCTCCCGCCAGCCGGAAGGTGATGCCCTTGGCCAGAAAGGCCCCGAAGCTCTGCCCCGCCGAACCCCGGAAGTCCAGGGTTACAAAGTTGTCCGGCAGGCCCTGGCTCCCGAAACGCTTACTCACCTCGTAGCTCAGCATGGCCCCCACCGCCCGGTCCGTGTTCTTTACCGGCAGTTCCAGGGCCGTGGGAGTCTTTTGTTCCAGGGCCGCAAAGCACTTTTCGATAAGCTCCCGGTCCAGGACCTCCCCAATCTTGTGCACCTGCTCCTGCGCATGGTGCAGGGCTTGGCCGCCTGGGATGTAGGCCGGCCCCTCTTCCTGGTGGAGGATTGCGCTCAGATCCAGAGCGGCCGCCTTGGGTTTGCCGCTTTTCCGCTCCACCAGGTACTCCCCATGGCCCACCAGATCGTCAAAACTTCTGAACCCCAGGGAAGCCATGATTTCCCGGGTCTCCTCCGCCAGGAAGCGGAAGAAGTTGACCAGATATTCAGGTTTGCCCGCAAAACGCTTCCGTAGTTCCGGGTCCTGGGTGGCCACCCCCATGGGGCAGGTGTTCTCGTGGCACTTCCGCATCATCACGCAGCCCAGAACGATGAGGGTGGCCGTGCCGAAGCCGAACTCCTCGGCCCCGAGCATCCCCGCAATCACGATGTCCCGGCCCGTCTTGAGCTGCCCGTCGGTCTGTAGTTTGACCCGGCCCCGGAGCCCGTTCCGTACCAGGGTCTGGTGGGTCTCCGACAGGCCCAGTTCCCAGGGAATCCCCGCGTGGCGGATACTCGATTGGGGGCTGGCCCCGGTGCCGCCGTCGTAGCCGGAAATCAGGATGTTGTCGGCATGGGCCTTGGCGACCCCTGCGGCGATAGTGCCCACCCCGTGCTCCGATACGAGCTTTACGCTGATGCGGGCCTGGGGGTTGGCGTTCTTCAGGTCGAAGATGAGTTCCGCCAGATCTTCTATGGACTAGATGTCGTGGTGGGGCGGCGGACTGATGAGGGTAACGCCGGGGGTTGCGTGCCGGGTCTTGGCGATCATGGCGTCCACCTTGTGCCCCGGAAGCTGGCCCCCCTCGCCGGGCTTGGCTCCCTGGGCAATCTTGATCTGGAGCTCCCGGGCATTGGCCAGATACTCGCTGGTTACCCCGAAGCGGGCCGATGCCACTTGCTTGATGGCGCTCCGCAGCCACCGTCCATCGGGCTGGGGCGCGAAGCGTTCCGGCGCCTCCCCGCCCTCGCCCGAGTTGGAGCGGCCCTGGATGGAGTTCATCGCCTGGGCAATGGTCTCGTGGGCCTCTCTGGAGATAGAGCCAAAGCTCATGGCCCCGGTGGTAAAGCGCTTCATGATTTCCTCCACGCTTTCCACTTCCTCAAGGGGAATGGCGCCCGGCGTCTTGTTAAAGTCCAGAAGCCCCCGGATTACATGGGGGCTCTGATTCAACGCATTGGCCGCCTGGGTAAATTGCTTGAACTTGCCATAATCCCCGGCCCTGGCGGCCCATTGGAGCAGGTAGATGGTCTCGGGGTTCCAGGCGTGCTGTTCGCCGCCTCTGCGCCAGCGGTACTGCCCGTCCCCTGCCAGGAGGTAATCCTCGGGCCGAACCTCACCGCCGGCCTGGTCCCGGGCCTTTCGGGCCTCCCCGGCGCGGGCCAGAGCCTCGGCCTCAAGCTCCGCAAAGCCCAGCCCGCCGATACGGCTCTCCGTGCCCCGGAAGCATTTCTCGATGACCGCTTCCCCCAGGCCCAGGGCCTCGAAAATCTGGGCCCCCCGGTAGGAGCGCAGGGTACTGGTGCCCATCTTGGAGATTACCTTGAGCATGGCCTTGGCCAGGCCCTTGAGGTAGCGCTTTTCCGCCTCCGCGTAGGAGCCGAGCCGCCCCGCATCGGCCCCCCGGCAGAGCAGGGAGATAGAGGCCAGGGCTCCGTAGGGTACGATAAGATCGGCCCCGTAGCCAAAGAGCAGGGCGAAGTGCATGATTTCCCGGGGCTCCGCAGATTCCATAATGATGGAGGCTTTCATGCGTAAGCCCGCCCTGATGAGCCCGTGGTGTACCGCCCCCGCCGCCAAGAGCGCTGGTATGGCGCAGAGCCCTGCATCGGGGGCCAGGGCCTTTCTATCGGAAAGCACCAGCAGGGACGCACCGTCCTTCACGGCGTCGATGGCCTGGGCGACCAGGCGGTCAATGGCCTGTTCCAGCCCCTCCGCAAATACCATGTCCAGGGTCCTGCTCTTGAATAAGTCCGGCCGTATCCCCAGGAGCCGCGCCAGTTCCCCCGGCTTCAGGATCGGGGTAATCACCTTGATACGCCGGCAGGCCGCCCCGGTTTCTTCCAGCAGATTGCCCTGGGGCCCCACGAAGCTCGTCAGGGTCATTACCAGGTCTTCCCGGATGGAGTCGATGGGCGGGTTGGTTACCTGGGCGAAGACCTGCTTGAAGTAGGCATACACCCGCTGGCTCTTATCGGAAAAGACCGCCAAAGGTGTGTCGGTGCCCATGGAACTGGTGGGTTCCTGGCCGGTTTCCGCCATGGGGAGGAGCAGCCGCTCCCGGTCTTCCCGGGTGTACCCAAAGGCCCGTTCCATGAAAAGGATGTCAGGAATAGCCATAACGGGAGTGCCGGAGCGGGCCTCGCTCTGATCCAGGGTGATGATATTCTCCCGGGCCCAGCGGCTGTAGGGCCTGGCCTGGGAAACGTTACGCTTCACTTCCTCGTCGGGGATGATGCGGCCCTCCTCCAGGTCCACCAGAAGCAGCTTCCCCGGCATGAGCCGGCCCTTGTAAACCAGCTCCTCAGGGCTAAAATCCTGGACCCCCGTCTCGGAGGCCATGACGATGAGATCGTCCCTGGTGATCGTGTAGCGGGATGGCCGCAGACCGTTCCGGTCCAGGGTACCTCCCACATAACGGCCGTCGCAGAAAACTATAGAAGCCGGACCATCCCAGGGCTCCATCAAACAGGCGTGATAAGCGTAAAAGTCCTTGAGTTCCGCAGGAATAGGGTTCCGGTCGTTCCAGGACTCGGGGATAAGCATCATCAGAGCCTGGGGCAGGCTCCGGCCCGTCATCACCAGGAATTCCAGCGCGTTGTCGAAACTGGCCGAGTCGCTCCGGCCCGGCTCAAGGACCGGTAGAATCTCCTTCAACACCGGCCCCAGGGTCTTATGCTCGTAAAGGGCCTCCCGGGCGGCCATCCAGAAGCGGTTCCCCTTAATCGTGTTGATTTCACCGTTGTGGGCCACCATACGGAAGGGCTGAGCCAGGGGCCAGTCCGGAAAGGTGTTGGTAGAAAACCGCGAGTGGATCAGAGCCACGGCGGTCTCCATACCAGGGTCCCGCAGCTCCGGAAAGTAATCCGGGAGCTGGTTCGGCATGAGCATACCCTTGTAAACGATAGTCCGGGATGAGAGCGAGGGAAGATAACACTGCGCCCCTGCCTTGGCGAGGGACTCGTCGGCAGCCAGCGCCCCTTCCAGCCGTTTGCGGAACAGGTAGAGCCGCAGTTCCAGCGGCGTTTCTGCCAGCAGGGCCGCCGGTAAGACCGGTGGCCGGGACACAAGCTCCCTGGCCTGCACAAAAATCTGCCGCACCCAAGGCTCCACCAGCGCGGCCATAGGACCGGCCGCACTATGCCCGACCGGCACATCCCGCCAGGCCGCCAGGGAAAGGCCCGCCCAGGCCGCCGTCTCATCAATCTTTGCCTGTATTATAGAAGAAACCGCTCCGGTTGTATCCGTTTTGCAGATTGCAGGGAAGAAAAAGAGCCCCGTGCCATAGCTCCCCGCGCCGGGCAAACCGGGCACAAGCTTCCGGTAAAACCCCTGGGGAATCTGCATGAGCACGCCGGAACCATCGCCGGTCTTATTGTCCGCGCTCTCGGCCCCCCGGTGCTCCATCCGTTCCAGAACCTCCAGGCCCCGCTTCAGTATCTGGTGGGAGGCCCGCCCCTTAATATCCGCCACAAACCCGATGCCGCAGGAGTCGTGCTCGTACTCCCGCCGGTAAAGGCCCCTCTGCTGCTTGTTCTCTTCCATAAAGACGGCTCCTTCCTCTGCGCGATGCCCCTCAGTATACAAAAAGCGGTATACCTAGACAATATGATTCGTTGCGGACCCGGGAGCAGGCCCGGGGGCGGACCCGGAGGCAAGCCCTGGCGGCGCGCCCTGGGGCCCTTCCCCGACACATTCCCGGATAAACAACTCCAGGGCCGGGTTTTGGTTATCCTGCTTCCAGATCGCAAAGATCGGGACGCTTTCCTCCAGCACAATATACCGGAAGCTGCTATGGTTCACGATATGCGCCGCCTGATCGAAGATCATCCCCCCGCAGCCGCTCTCAATGGCCAGCACGATGGAATCCAGGTTCGGCTTGAGCCGGATATTCGGCGTAAAGCCCCGGGCCCGGCAATAAGCCTCGTGGTTCTGCCGGATCACCGTATTCGCCTCGTTCTCCAGTTCAAAAAAGGCCGCGTCCTTAAAATCGCTGAACTGGAGATGCTCTTTGGAGGCCAGGGGATGGTTTTTTGAATAGAGACAAACCATAGGGCTATCATAGAGATGCCTCCTAAAAACATTCTCCAGCCCTTCAAAAGGAAGGCGCGTGGAGATAGCCAGATCATAGGAATTATCGATAATACTGTTCCGTATCGAACGGATTTCAACCCAGGTAAAGGAGATGTCAATGTTCGGGTAGGCCGCGTAAAACGTACTGATCTCCGGCAGGATCGTTCCCATATCCCAGAGCTCAAGCCCGGCAATCAGCACCTTTCCCCGGGACTGGCTCTCCAGGAGCTTTGCCTGGTCGGTGATATTCTTCAAATCCGCCTTACTGCGGCTAAAAAACTGATAGAAAAGCGTCCCCGCGGGAGTCAGCTTGGCCTGGGAGCGGTTGGCCGTATCGAAGAGCTTGACCCCCAGCTCCTGCTCCAGGTTTCTGATATGCTTGCTCAGGGCCGGCTGGGAAATATAGACCGCCTGGGCGGCCTTCGTAAAACTGATGCCGTTGTTTACCAGTTCCAGGAAATAGCGTATCTGTAAATCGTTCATAGCCCCAGCCTAGCGGATACCCGGAAAAAAGTCAATCCTTATAACCAATCAATTATATTATCCAGGCGTTTAGGGCTGAGCCTCAGGCGTTTAAGGCTGAGCCTCAGGCGTTTAAGGCTAAAGCTCAGGAATTCTGATGAAAACACCAGGGGTTTTGAAAAAAACCTCAAACGTTTTTGGAAAAACCTGCGGGGTTTTGAGGTAAAACCTCAAACGTTTTGGAAAAAACCTCAGACGTTTTGAAAAAAACCTACGGGGTTTTGGGGTAAACCCTCAAACGTTTTTGGGTAAACCCTCAAGCGTTTTTGGAAACGCCGGCGGGGGAATGGGAAAGGTCTCCTGCGACCGGGCCGGCTGCTCAGGAAGCGGGGTTTACGGCGGCCGCAAAATGCCGCAGTTTTGTGAGAGGTTGATGAGTACATGACTGCAAGAGGAGCCGGATCTCTTGACCTTTTCACTGAGTTGCTCTATTCTCAAAAGAAGTGTTTCATGGTAAAGCGCATGAGTTAGGTATCATGCTGCCAATCGCAGGCGAATAATACCAAAAAGGAGGGTTTGTTTGTGGGAAAAATAGTTTATACAAAGGGCACGGGGATGCCGCACGGAAGTTTTGAAGATGAGTTTTTAACTCACAAAAAATGTTCGGAGTGGTGGTATTGCACGGGGTATTTACAAAACGACGCGGGAGATATGTTCGGATATCAATTTACCCTTGCGAAGGTGCGCATTCTTGGTTTGAAATTCCGTCTGCTTATTCAATCGGTAACGGATATAAAAACGGGTAAGCATTACAACACGCAAACGCCTATTTTCTTCGGCAAGGGAGTTACGACTACGGAATCGGAAGTATCCGTTAAAAACAAAACGCACGTTACGTTCGAACCTAACGAATTTTCGGGCAAAGGAAAAATGAAACTGCGAATGGACGGTAACGAATTCGCTCTCGAGGTTGAATCGAACGCGGTCAAGCCGCCCGTTTGGCATTGCGACGACGGGCTTTTGCAGATGGGTATTCCGGGCGAGAAAGAGCGTACTTATTACTATTCGTGGACAAATCTCGTTACCTCAGGCAGTTTGACAATCAACGGCAAAAAGTATGAAAACCTTAAAGGCAAGACCTGGTTTGACCGTCAGGGCGGAACGTATACTTTAACGGACGGGCGCACCTGCTGGGAGTGGTTTTCAATCCGCTTTTTTGATGATACAGAAGCAATGCTTTTTGCCTTCCCGCAGGATAATTATTACGAT
>JAITON010000122.1 GCA_031289935.1 Treponema sp. | reverse complement strand
GGTTCGGGGAAGAGCTCCCTGGCCTTTGACACGATCTTCGCCGAGGGCCAGCGGCGCTATATGGAGAGCCTTTCGACCTACGCCCGGCAGTTCCTGGGCCGTATGGACAAGCCCGACCTGGACTATATCGAGGGCCTTTCCCCGGCCATCAGCATCGAGCAGAAGACCACCCACCGGAACCCCCGTTCCACCGTGGGGACCGTTACCGAGATCTACGACTACTACCGGCTCCTCTACGCCCGGATCGGCGTGCCCCACTGCCCCAAATGCGGACGGGAAATCAAGGAGCAGTCCGTGGACTCCATCATCGACACCATCCTGGCCATGGGCCAGGGCGACCGGGTCCAGCTCCTGGCGCCGGTGATCCGGGGCAAGAAGGGGGAGCATCAGAAGATCATCGAGGACGCCAGAAAGGCCGGTTTCGCCCGGGCCCGGATCGACGGCGTGCCTGTGAGCCTGGATGATACTATCAAGCTGGACAAGCAGAAGAAGCACACGATAGAGATCATCGTGGACCGCCTGGTAATCGGCCCGGACATCCGCTCCCGCCTGGCCGAATCCGTGGAGACGGCCCTGCAAACCGCCGACGGCATCATGCTCATCGCGGCCCAGCGGGAGGGGGACAACAAATCTCACGGCGCCACAGGCGGCGTGCACGAATACTTCGTGTCCCAGAAGAGCGCCTGCCCGGACTGCGGCGTCTCGATCCCCGAGCTCCAGCCCCGGCTCTTCTCCTTTAACAACCCCTTCGGCGCCTGCCCCTCCTGTTCAGGGCTCGGCATCAAGATGGAGTTCGATCCCGGCCTGGTGATCCCTAACCGGGAGCTTTCCTTTAACGAGGGGGGCTGCGTGCCCTACAACCCCGATTCGCCCTGGTACCGCAGCCGCTTCGACGCCCTGGCCGCGCGTTTCCGCTTCAGCCTGGACACGCCCTTCAAGGACCTGTCCAAGCGGGCCCTGGACGCGATCCTCTACGGCAGCGATGACGATATCGAGATACATTACAAGAACCGGGAAGGCACGAATCACTTCGACTATAACTCGCGCTTCCCCGGGGTCCTGGAGGACCTCCGGCGCCGCTACATGGAGACCCAGTCCCCGGGCATCAAGGAATGGCTGGAAAAGTTCATGAGCCAGAAGCCCTGCGAGGACTGCGGGGGCAAGCGCCTCAAGCCGGAGGTCCTCGGCGTAACCGTGGGGGGGCCTTCGACTGCTTCGACTGCTTCGACAGGCTCAGCAACCGGCTCGGGCGTTCCGGCCCGCAACATTTGGGAGCTGTCCAGCCTCTCGGTGAACGAATCCATCGACTTCTTCAAGAAGCTCAAGCTGGGCGAGAGCGAGCGGAAGATCGCCGCGCAAATATTGAAGGAGATCAACGCCCGCCTGGGCTTTATGAAGAACGTGGGCCTGGAATACCTGACCCTGGAACGCAAGGCCGCCACGCTCTCCGGCGGCGAGGCCCAGCGTATACGCCTGGCCACCCAGATCGGGAGCAGCCTCGTGGGGGTGCTCTACATCCTGGACGAGCCCTCCATCGGCCTCCACCAGCGGGACAACCAGCGGCTCATCGACACCCTGATCTACCTGCGCGACCTGGGCAACACCCTCATCGTGGTGGAACACGACGAGCAGACCCTCCGTACCGCCGACCACATCGTGGACCTGGGGCCCGGCGCGGGGGTCCACGGCGGAAAGGTGATCGCCCAGGGCACCCCCAAGGAGGTGATGAAGGTCAAGGCCAGCCTTACCGGGCAGTACCTGGCCGGAACCCTCAAGATGGACATCCCCCAGGAGCGGCGAAGCGGCAACGGCAACTTCATCAGGCTAAAGGGGGTGAGCGAGCACAACCTCAAGAACATCGACGTAGATATTCCCCTGGGGCTATTCACCTGCATCACCGGCGTGTCCGGTTCCGGCAAGTCCACCCTGCTCTCCGACGTGCTCTTCCCGGCCCTGGCCAACCGGGTCAACCGGGCCAACCGCAGCGAGGGGGCCTACAAGAAGATCGAGGGGGTGGAGCACATCGACAAGGTCATCGACATTGACCAGAGCCCCATCGGCCGGACGCCCCGTTCCAACCCGGCCACCTATGTGGGGGTCTTCAACGCAATCCGGGACCTGTACGCCAAATTGCCGGAATCCAAGGCCAGGGGTTACAAGCCGGGGCGTTTTTCCTTCAACGTGCGGGGGGGCCGCTGCGAGAACTGTGCCGGGGACGGCACCATCAAGATTGAGATGAACTTTCTGCCTGACGTGTACATCGACTGCGATGTCTGCCACGGCAAGCGCTTCAACCGGGAAACCCAGGAAGTACGGTATAAAGGGAAGAACATTGCCGATGTCCTGGACATGACCATTGAGGAGGCTGCGGAGTTCTTCGCCCCCATCCCCCAGATCGCCCACAAGATGGACACCCTCTTGTCCGTGGGCCTGGGTTACGTCAAGCTCGGCCAGTCGGCCCTCACCCTCTCGGGGGGAGAGGCCCAGCGGGTCAAGCTGGCCCTGGAACTCTCCAGGCGCAGCACCGGCAAGACCCTCTACATCCTGGACGAGCCCACCACGGGCCTCCACTTCGCCGATGTGAAGCAGCTCATGGAGGTGATCCAGCTCCTGGTGGACCAGGGCAACACCGTAGTGATGATCGAGCACAACCTGGACGTGCTGCTCCAGGCGGATATGCTCATCGACCTGGGGCCTGAGGGGGGCGATAAGGGCGGCCGGGTCCTCTGCACCGGCACCCCCGAGGAGCTGGCCAAGGTAAAGGACTCCTATACGGGCCACTATCTCAAGAATATGCTGGCGCGGAAGGCCAGATAAACGGAGTACGTAATGGATATGTTTTGGCTTGCTGTAACCCTTGTGTTGGTGGGCCTGCCTGCGATCATTCTGAGCTTTGCCTACAAAACAGGCAAGGACAAGCGCCAACGGGAAGTCGAAAAGCTGGCCATCCAAAAGGAACTGATGGCGCTGGAAGTGGAGAAGGAAAAGGCCCAGCTTCTCAGGCTGGAAGCCGAGAACCAACACTACGACAAGCTCCTGGAGGAGTCCAGGTAAATGGAATGGGGTATATGGGTAATGGGTATACTGGCCGTGATAGGGCTCTGTATCGGTGTTCCAGTGACGCTGATCGAGCATCTTGCCAAGAACGCCCGGCACAAGCGGGGAACCGAGATCGAGAAGCTGCGGCTTCAGAAGGAAATGCTAGAACTTGAGCTTGAGAAAGAAAACGCCACTATCCGGCGCCTGGAAGCCGAGAACCACCATTACGACCGGCTCCTGGAACTGCAACCGGGCCGGAGTCTAGCAGACAAAGGCGAAGATTCCCCTCTTGAGGCGCTTAAGTGAAGAGGCGCCGGAGCCCGCTGCCGATATTGGCGCTCCTGTTGGCCTGGGGACTGTCCCCGGTCTATGCCCAGGAAGCGGCGGTCCCTGCGGACGAGTCCCCTTTAGGGCTTCCCTACGAAGAAGCCCCTGCGGAGGAAGGGCCCGAGGAACCCGCCCCGGTCTCCGTCCTGGAACTGGACATCAGGACCTCAAGCCTCACGGAACTGGCGGCATGGTGCCGCAGCCTGGGTCTGGGCGAGGGGGGCGGCAAGGAGGACCTGGCCAACCGGCTGCGGGACTATTTCGGCCTCCCCATGCCGGGCGCCGTAACGGCCGGCGGGACGGAAGGCGGTTCCGGCGGGGGCCGAACCATCATTATTGAGTCGGCCAGGAGCACCGAGTACTTTTCCCTGGAAGTGGTGGGGGAGGAATATGTCCGGCTCCGGGGGGACGTGGTCATCAGCTTGCAGGATGGGAAGGCGGTGCACCGGATCCGCGCCTGGGAGATCCTCTACAACCGTACCCGGAACATTCTCACCGCCAGCGGTGGGGTGGAATACGTCCGTGAAGAGGGCGCTACCCGGGAGACCTTCCGGGGGGAATACATCAACGTGGACTTGGACGATTGGTCCAGCGTCTTTATAGACACGGTCTCGGAACGGGCCTCCGCAGGGGGGGGGGCGGCCTTCCTCTTTTCCGGCACGGTGATCAGCCGGGACGCAGACGAGGTAACTATCCTGACCGATGCGGAGGTAACCGGCGGCGCCGAGGGGGAACATTACTGGTCCATCAGCGCCTCGAAGATATGGCTCCTCCCCGGCTCGGATTGGGCCATCTTTAACGCGGTCCTTAAAGTAGGGGAAATCCCGGTTTTCTATCTGCCTTTTCTCTTCTACCCGGCGGATGAAATCATCTTTCACCCCGTCCTGGGGGTCCGTACCCGGGAAGGTCTCTTTGCCCAGACTACCACCTATATTCTGGGCCGTCCCAAGGCGAGTTCCAGTTCCGAAAGTTCCATCACGAATATCCTGGGGGAGGGGAGCGGCGCCCAGGTCCGGGAGGGGCTCTTCCTCAGGAGTACCGGGGAGCCGGTCCAGGACCAGTCCGAAATCCGGCTTTCCCTGCTCCTGGACCTTTATTCCAACCTGGGGGCCTACACGGGGATCGAACTATCCCTGCCGGGAAAGGGTATCTTCGGCGGCATGGACCTTTCCTTTGGCATCGGCCTTACCCGGGAAATCTATGCTGAATCCTGGGGCTATACGCCCTATGACGATAACGGAGACAGCCACTGGGACAGCTCCTACTTCTTTTCCCTGGAACTGCCCTTCCGCTACCGCCTCGAAACTCAGGGCCGTCTGACCGGGACCTACGGCAGCTTTTCCTGGAGCCTGCCCCTCTATTCCGATCCTTATGTGAACCAGGATCTCATGAACCGGGCGGGCGCCAAAAATTGGATCTCCATGGTCATGGACACCCTGACTTCGGGGCTCGGAACCAGTTCCACTACCACGGCCAGCGCGATCAATTCCTTTGAATGGCGGCTCAGCGGTTCCCTTAATCCCAAGCTGGAAGCCCTGGCGCCCTATATCTCAAGCTTCTCCCTGGGCAGCATTTCCAGTTCCATGGGTTTCCAGTACACCACCACCGGCGGCTTTTTTTACCCCCAGAGGCTCACGATGTTCTCCCTGAGCGGTTCCCTCCAGGGTACCCTGCTTGATGCAGGCGGTAAACCCGCCGCTCCGGCCCAAACCAGGGATGTTGCCGCCGAGGAAGCGGGCTTTAGAACGGTCCTGGGGGACACCGGCCTGCCCCTGCCGCCCTGGGAAGCGGAGGAGGGGGCGGGAACAGCCGCCGGGGAAGGGACCGGCCAAAACGGCCTTACGCCCCCGCCCCTGGACCAGAAGTTCAGCTTTACCCAGCCGGGGCTCCCCAAGTTCAGCATTTCCTACCGCTTGAGCCCCTCGGGAACGGCGGACCTTCTGTTCCACACCGCCCCCTGGACAAGCCCCTCCGAACTTGACCTGGGGGATATTTCTTCTATTCTGGGCACCTTCAGGACCGACGGGAGCTTCAACTTCTCCCTAACCGATCCGGTCAACGGCCTCTACAGTTCCAGCCTCCGTATCTACGGCAGCACCGCCCTCCAGGGCTACTGGTACCTCAACCGGGAGGCCGCGGAATTCGACACCGATGTCAAATGGCAGAGCGCCCTCCGGCGGATATCCACCGCTTCGTTTTTCACGCTCCAGGGGGAATGGATCAACAGCCTGAAACCCTTCTATGGGGACCCGGTCTGGAGCGGCACCACCCTCAGCCATACCATCCGGGGGCTTCTCGTGAAATCGGCCTTTGACGAAGCCGCCTTTTTGGCCGATCCCCTGGCCCCCAGCCATTGGATACTCCAGTATGCCGATTGGGACAAGACCAAGATGGATGCCCATCAACTGTCCTTCAACCTGGCGGCCTCTATAGAGGACAAGACCCAGAGCCTCTCCTTTACCGCAGAGCTGCCGCCCCGGGACAGTTCCCTTTCCGCCAACATGACCCTCCGTTTTTGGATTAGCACAACCGTTTTGAGCGGTATGTTGGTCAAGCCCTTTGAGGAGGACCAAAGATTCGAACCCCTCAGCTTGACCGAAACCCTGAACTTTGCGACAGGCTATTCCGCCCTGGTAACTCTGGTTTTTACCCCCGAGTACCAGGCCTTTACCAGCCTTACTTCAACCTTGACCTTGAAAGATTTTAAGGCCTCCTTTTCCGCAGCCCGCCTGGGGTCCTATGAACTCATCGAAAACCAGGGCTGGCAGCTTACCAGCGGGGAACTCCAATTCCGGCCCAGGGATTTCAGGATGGAATACGCCCCGGTCTTCAAAATCGAGCGGCTTTTTGACGACCCCCGGAATGCTCTTTCCCTTAATCTGAATACCAGCATTACCCTGGATCTCCAGCGCTATACCTATTCTAAATTCGACTTTTCCCTGGGTATTACCCTTAAAATTGATCAATTCCTGGATCTGAGCTTGAGCTCAAGATCGGAGAATGCGGTTATCTTCCGCTATGTACAGTCCTGGTTCAACCTCCCCCAGATTCCCGGGGAGCCGAATATCTTGATCGACCTCTTTAATTCCTTTGCCTTTTGGGACGAGAGCCTCCGCCGGGCCTCGGGCTTTAAGCTCAAATCCTTTAGCCTCAATCTTACCCATTATCTCGGGGATTGGACCGCAGCCCTGACGATCACCGTCTCTCCCTATCTTGACAGGACCCAGAACCCTTATAGGTACAAGTTTAACCCCAAGATATCCTTCTCCGTTAAGTGGACCCCCATTTCGGAAATCAAACTGGAGGGGAGTTATGATGAAACCCGTACCCAGACTCCCAGCCTGGAAATCCACTAGGCACTATTAGACCAAAAAACACGAAAAAACGCATAAAATTTTACCAAGTTTCCTAAAAACCACTTGACAAAGTTCCGCGTTTCCACTAGACTAGTTCCCATGATGCGAGAGCAGCAGAAACTGAGCTTAGATTTCACGGGAAGCGCCGGGGTTCCTCCAGTTCAGTTCAGTTCAGTTCAGTTCAGTTCAGTTCAGTTCAGTTCAGTTCAGTTCAGTTCAGTTCAGTTCAGTTCAGTTCAGTTCAGTTCAG
>JAITON010000090.1 GCA_031289935.1 Treponema sp. | reverse complement strand
TCTTATTTCTACCGCGGCATTGCGTATTCCTACAAACAAGACTATGACCGTGCTATAGCGGACTATAACCAGGCGTTCAGGCTGGACCCCAATTACGCGATAGCGTATTACAATCGCGGCCTTGCGTATTACTACAAAAAAGACTATGACCGTGCCATTGCGGACTATACCCAGGCGATCAGGCTGGATCCCAATTATGCGGCTGCGTATAACAATCGCGGCCTTGCGTATGACGACAAAGGGGACTATGACCGTGCCATTGCGGACTATACCCAGGCCATCAGGCTGGACCCCAATCATGTGGCGGCGTATTACAACCGCGGCGTTGCGTATTACATGAAAAAAGATTATGCTCGGGCTATCGCGGACTATACCCAGGTGATCAGGCTGGACCCCAATCTTGCGGCTGCGTATTACGGCCGCGGCAATGTGTATTACACGAAAGATGATTATGCTCGGGCTATCGCGGATTATGAAGCGGCGTTAAAGATCGATCCGAATCATGCAAATGCCAAAAAATTTCTTGAAATTTCCCGGCAACTGCGGGGGCGGTAGGGCGCTGTTTTGTATTTTACCAGCCCTCGTTGAGGGCTGATTAAAGAACCTGTCCGTATAGATGGGGATAAATTGCCAAAATTTTGGAGGAAGATGATAATGGATACCAGCAATATTTGGAAAAAAATAATCAAATATGAAGGAGAAGTATTTTATACTATAACGGGGCTTCCTTTTTCATATAGGATTGATAATGATTCTATTATACCTATTCGCAATGGATTAGAAATAAATAGAAAAATACCAAAAACGGATATTGAAAAAACTATGGCAATGTGGCCTATATCCGGTCCAAGTGAAATTTCTAGTACCATACAAGGACCAAGCTATGTATATGGGATATTATCAGACAAGAGGATTTTAGGTTGATGAATAAAAAACATCAATGTTAAGCAGGAGATGTATTTTCCTTTTTTTTCGTTATGAGAACTGGATAAGACCCAAGGCTATTGTTGTTTTTTTATGAATAACAAGGGTAAACAGAGATGGAAGTTACACGTATGATTTTTATGCGAGGCAACATGACTAAATATCTATTTTGCAAAAGAGGAGGACAATAATATGGAAGTTTCAGCTTGGAAAAACGGCAGTGGAACTTACGGCATTAAAGTCGGGGATGATAATCGGGATAAATTTTTCAATCCTTCATGGGATTGGATAGATGTGGAAATTGAAGGAAATATACATCGGTTTCAACTTACTCCCGGTTTCTGGAATGATTGTTCTGAGTTCCGCGATTCAGGCGCAACTATTATTCATGATTGGCTTCTGCGTCAAAACGTAATCCCATGGCAAAAAGGTAAGCCGCCAAAATTCAGACTTGAACTTATTGATGAACGGCAGTTTCGATTGGGAAATGAAATGACTGTAGAACAGTAGGCAGCCTTAAGGCATGCGCTTTTTTTATTGTGGGATGATAATGGGAGTGATTATGCGGATGCTGACGAAAGGGCACTAACTAAATTCGGTGCCCGGCACTTTTTCTAAAGTGGAAGAGTTGGGTTATCAAACATTGAGTGATGACATTAAGCGCGTATATTACCCTAGGAGGGTAAAAAATGAAATGTGATTTTTGCAAAAGAGATGAAAATGAAATAAAAAACATATTTGCACCAATAATAGAATCTTTTATGAAAGATATTGCCGATAAAGATGCTCATATAACTGAAATTAAGAAGCAGTATCCGATTAAACACGGATTTATAAGTGATAAATTTGAAAGAGCAAAGAAAATCAATGAAGATATATTGGACATAAAATTGAATGCCATAATGGCGAATTTGGACCCTTTTTTTAAACTTGATCCGAATATTGAATTATTGACATCTTATTATACAAATTATAAACCTGCAATCATACCTGAAAGCACCTTAAAGGATTTATTAGAATTATTCTTAAAAGAACCTACAGAAGAAAGATTGTCTGATGAAGTGAGAAAATTTGTCGATCAACGAGATAGTTTATATGGGTATATTGAGATAATAAATAAAAAAAACGAGTTTTTCGAGTGTAAGATTATAAATGATATTATAATTCCATTGCGTGTTTTTGCATTTGAAAATAGTATTATTTCTGCAGTTTTACCAATAATAAGAAAAAAACCAATAAAAAGAACGATAACACTTTGTCCATATTGTAAATATTTATTTAACGAAGAAAATGCCAATAAAATAACGGATGATCACAGTAGCTTAAAAAACTGGGATTTTGATAGATAGAGGGAACTTTATGTGCCATAAAAACTGAGTTTGGTCTGGGACGGCGGCGTCCATGCCGCAACTTTGTAAAGAATCAGGTTTTGTCAAGCTCATTTATGAGCAACCATAGGAGGAAAATATGATGGACGGAATAATAGAAAACTTAATAGAAAATTTAAAGGTAATTGATTCAATAGGTATAAAAATCAACAACCTCGCCCTGAAGGACGAGGTATGTTGTTCTGGTAAGGTATTAGACTCAGGGGTTAATACCCAAGATTACGCCCTAAAGCTCCCTCGCGTAAGCGAGTTCTTGGGTATTAAACCCTTCGCTAACAATAAAGTGAAGGCCGCTGCGCCATCCGTGGGGCGCCTTCTTGAATCATCCCCACCCATGGCCTATTCCAAAGGCGGGAAATAGCCCGTGGCGTCCCGGCCAGAACGGTCCAGGAGGTAGACCTCGGCTTCCACGGGGAGGTAGGCCCGGCCAAAGTCCGTGGGGAGGCCCGAGCGATAGCTCAGAATATAGGTTCCCGAGGGGCTTTCCCTGAGGCCCTCCAGCACGGGACCGATGCCCTGGCTCCGGTAGAGGGGCATCACCACCCCGCCGGTCGCCTCGCAGAGATAGCGGATGTCCTCATTTGCGGCCGCGTCTGTAGAATTATTCCCAACGATAACGGCGTAAAAGGCGATATTATTGTTGGCCATATAGACCGCCAGTTCCGCGAGGCTGTAGGCCTCAAAGGCCCGTTCCCCGAGACGGCCTGAACCCACATATACCAGGGCCTTCTTCCCGCTCCCCTGGAGCAGATCCGTGGTGGCAAGCCGGAGCCCCAGGTCAAAACGCCAGGCCTGGCTGTAGGAGGCTGCGCTGCCCCGGGCGGCCCGGGCCAGGCTCGTGGCGCTAACCAGACTCCCCTCCCCCGCCATGCGTTCCCGGAAGGGCTGCTCTGCGGCGGAAACCAGGGAGACCGGCTGGCCTAGAGCGGCGTTAATGTCCCGGACTGCGGCGGCCAGATCGTCCCCCAGGGAAGCGGTGGCCGGGGACCGTTCCAGCAGGACCGATACCTGCGTATCTTTGGAGAGGTAGCCCGCGTAGAGGAAGCTCTGCTCTGCGGCGGAGCGGTTGTTTTCGCTCAAAAGGAAGTTCCCCGCCCCCAAGCCCACGATGGGACGGCGCTTCCGGTCCTGAACCTGGAGTTCGATCCTTACCAGGGGAAACTGGGATGCGTCAACCCGGTCGATGCTGACAAAGAGCCCCGAAGCCATCTCGTCAATGGGGGTCAGCACCAGGATCTCGTCGTTGTTAAAGTTGGCGGCCAGGATATTGCCGTTCCGGTCCACATCGGCCCCGGTAATCCTGACCTGGGAGTTCCCCGCCATGGCCAGCTCGGTAATGATGGCCGAGTTCAGATCCACCAGGAGGATCCGGTTGGTATCCGCCGCCAGGAGCTTCTCCCCGGAAAACCGGAGGCTTTCGGGGCCCCGGAGACCTTCGGCCAGGAGGATGCCCAGGTAGCGGCCGTTACCATCGAACATGTAGATTGATTTGGACACGGCATCGGCCACATAGACCCGGCCCATCCCTGCGGCGATACCTGTGGGGGAAAGAAAACCAGGGAATTCGGCGCTTTTGCTGCCAAAAGACAAGATAAAGGTTCCGTCGGGGTCGAATTTGGATATCCGCCGGCTGCCGTATTCCACCACATAGAGGTAGCCTTCCTCGTCCAGGGCCATATTCGCCGGCCCCAGGAGCTGTCCCGGCCCCAATCCCCGGGAACCAATGTAGGATAGCCACGCGCCGCTGGAATCCAGGACGCTTATTCTGCCGCCACGGAACTCCGAGACAAAAAGCTTCCCATCCTCTCCCCGGATAATGTCGTAAGGGCGGTCAAAGCCGTTGATAGGCCCCCGGCGGCGCTCACGGATAACACCGTTTACATCAATCCTGATGATTTCGTTGCTGCCATAGGCCGCCACCCAGGCGGAACCGTCCTCCAGGGGAAGGACTGCGGTGGGCTGCCTGTAGGCGGTAATGGAATCGTAGCGGCCGGGATAATGGCCGGCCTCCACGTAACGGATCTCCTCGTCGAGCCGGGAGAGGAGGGTTCGCCGGTTACGGACCGTTTCGATTTTACTGGACAGCAGGATCGACTCCGGGCTGGTTGTTCCGTAGGCCCCCAGGGCGGCCTGCCATTGGGCAATGGCCGAGCTTTCCAGGCCCGAACGGTAGTAGGAACGGCCCAGCCAGTCCAGGATAAGGGCTTCCCCCGGCCGGAATGACAAGGCCTGTTCAAAGGAGAGTATGGCCTCGTTAAAGGCGTAGCGGTTATAGGCCTGAACCCCCAGGCGGAATTCCTCCTGGGCCTGTATGGCGGCCTGGTCGGTCCCTCCGATACCGCCGCTCTGCTGGGCCTGGGCCGGGAGCAGGCAGCGCAGGAAGAGCCCCAAAATTGCCGCAGCCCGAAGCGTTCTCTTCAACCAATGCCCCCCGTCGCCATCTTCAGGTGATTCTGTATCTCCGGTTCATTGGGGGCAATACCCAAGGCCTTCCGCAGCCAGTTCTTGGCCCCCGAAGTGTCGCCGGTTTTGAAGGCCGCCCAGCCCATGGAATCCAGGTAGGCTGCGTTCCGGGGTTTCATATTCACCGCTTTCCGGCAGTATTCCATACCTTTGATAATATCCTGCTCGGTATCCACCAGGATATAGCCCAGGCCGTTCAGGGCGGTGGTATTGTCCCGGTCCAGGTCCAGGGCCTTTTGGTAGAGCTCCATGGCCCGATCGTACTGTTTCTGTGCCGAGGCTGAATAGGCCAGGCTCGTGTACATCTGGGCCGATTGGAAGCCGCTGGTTGCAAGCTGCTCAAGCTCGAATTCGGCCATCTTGTAACGCTTTGTCATCACATAAATATAGGCAAGCACCATACGGCACTGAAAGATCCAGAGGGAATTTTCCGCCTGAGTGATCACCTGTTCCATGTAGAGGAGCCCGTCATCGTAACGCGCTAGTTTGGTATAGCAGAGCCCTAAATAGTAGGAAAGTTCCACCGATTCCTTAAGGCTGAATCCGCCGGAATCTACCATCAGAAACTCCTGTAGGGCCATTTCCCAGCGTTTCAAATGAAAGAGCCGTTTACCCTCATCGAAGGAATCCCTTGCCGCCATAGCCGCTCCTAGGTTCTTTTGCCGGGGTTTGGCCGCTTCCCGGCCCCCGTATGATCCGGCGCACCGGCGCAAAGGTCCCTCCTGACCACCGGATGAATAAAGACCGGGCTCACGGAGACCTGATTGCGGGAGACCGCGTCCCAGTCGGAGCCTTCCTCCGCCTCGGTAAGGATGTCCCCCCACTGGAGGGTACAGGAAATCCCTTCCGCCCCTTCATGTATGGTGATGCTGTCGGTGTACTGCCTGAGGCTCGGAAAGGTGATAACCATCCCCTGGGGACCCTCGACGGTATTGGGAATATTCACGTTGACAAAGATATCTTCCCGCCAGAGGGCGGCCAGCTCCTCAAGGTGCTCCAGGGAATAGGCGATGGCATTGCCCCAATGGAAGTCCCGCTGGTGACCGGCCAAGGAGAGGGCCACCGAGGGAATGCCATAGAGGGCCGCGTGCCGGGCCGCCGCCGCAGTGCCCGAAAAGATGAGATCCGTGCCCAGATTGGCCCCCGCGTTAATCCCCGCCAGGACTAGGTCCGGCTTAAAAGGCGCCTGCCCGCTGAGATCACCGAGGCCGCCCATGGTGGCCACGCTGGCGCAGTCCGCCGGACTGCCGGAACAGGACCAGGTGTCCTTTCCACGGGGCCTAAGGCTCAGGGCCTTGTGCAGGCAGGTCAATGCATGGGATACCCCGGAACGGTTGGAATCTGGAGCAATCACAAAGATACGGTGGTCCGTGCCCTTCCGCAGGGCTTCCGCAAAATCCAGGAAGGCCTCGCTGTCAATGCCATCGTCGTTGGTAAGGAAAATATTCATACGCCGCCTTATTTGCTGATAATCCGGGCCCCGGTATCAATCTTGAGCTCGTAGCTCAGGGGATGGAAGCCGAAAATCCGTTCGTAGTCCTCAAGCCGACACCTGAATTCCTCCATGGCCTCGGCCCGGATAAAGCTGTAAGTACAGCCTCCAAAGCCCGGCCCGGTCATGCGGGAACCCAGCACCCCCTCGGTCTCCTGGGCCCGCTTTACCAGCCAGTCGATTTCCGGGCAAGACACCTCGTAGAGGTCCCGAAGGCTCTCGTGAGAATGGAAGAAAACCCGGGACATGGCCGCCAGATCCCCTGACTGCAGGGCCGCCCCGGCATCGTTGACCCGGCGAAGCTCCTGGACCACGTGCATGCAACGCCGCCTGATCTCCTCGGGGAGGTTCCCCGTGGACTCCACCAACTCACTGGTGAGAAAATTGCGGAAATTCACGGACGGTTTCCTGGATGCCAGGAGTTCCAGGCCCTTTTTGAGGTCCTGCCGGCGCTGGCTCAGTTCATCCTCCACACCTATCCGGGGAACCCGGGAGTCCATAATAAGAATTTTACAGCCTGTCAGAGGGCTTTTTATCCGCTGTACCGTCCTCAGGACCTCGTCCACGATAAGGAAATTGTCCTTCCGAGCCGTCAGGATGACCTCGTAATCCACCCGGTTGGGAGTTTTGCTGAAAAGAGCCTCCTGAGAAGCGGCCAGCCGGTCCAAGATATCCTGGTCATTCATGGGAACCCGGAATAGGCCCTTGAGAGCCATGACCGAGGCTATTTCCAGAGCGGCGGAAGAAGCCATGCCGATATGCTGGGGAATGTCCCCGGCCACGGTAAAATTGAGGCCCTTAACCGGACGGCCCAGCCCGGCAAAGAGATGGATAGCCACCTTGATGTAATTGGCCCAACGGTCTTCCCGCTTGTATTTGAGGTTGACCAGAGTCGTCCGCTTCCGTTCCCCCAGATCTGCGGCAAAGAATCTGATAGAACTATCCTTCCGTGGGCTCACCGCCACCCGAATATGCCGGTCGATGGCAGAGGAAAGATATAATCCGGCCTTTGGCTCACCATGATCACCCAGATAATGAATCCGGCCGGGCGCTTCGGCAATGACAATAGGTTCGGATCGGTCGTCGTCTAACTCGTATTCCTTACGGTGGATGGGACCGATATCCAGCATTTTATAACCCTCCGAGTATTATCATACCCTGAAACGTAATTTTATTCAATAAAAACAGCCCGTTTTTTTGAGGATTATACGATTTTTCGTAACAAAAACAGTTCCGAAACAAAATCTCCAGGCCACTGGCCCGTGTCTACCAGGAGTCCGGCGTTCATAAGCTCGTCGCCGCCCCGTTTGCCGCAGTTACAGAGGCCGTCCAGCCAGCCAAAGCCGCCCTCGACCCAGAGAGCCAGTTCATAACGGGCCGCCGGGTCCAGGTCCCGCAGGGGAAGCCGCCGGGCCTGACGATTGGGGTGGTTGAGCATCCGGTAGAAGCCCACGACAGCCTCGCTCCGATCGGGGCTTGAGACCATCCAGGCCGCGTAATCCCCCCGGCCGGTGGTCCAGAGCCGGGTCAGCTTGCCTCGTTGAAAGAGGCCCCGGTGGGCCTTGTAGAAGGCAATCTGGGTTTTCACGGCCTGCTTTTCTTCATCCTTTAGTTTAGTGGGGTCCAGCTCGTAACCCAGGACGCCGAAGAAGGCGGTCATGGCCCGGAACATGATGGGCGTTACCCGTCCGGTCTGATGGTTGGGCACTGCGGAGACGTGGCAGCCCAGGGAGCTCTGGGGATAGACCATGCTCGCGCCGGTCTGGATGAAGAGCCGCTCCAGGCCGTCGGAGTCGTCGCTGAGCCAGCCCTGGGGCGCGTAAGCCAGGATGCCCGGGTCGAAACGGCCGCCCCCCGAGCAACAGGACTCGAAGAGGATCTCCGGAAATGCGGCGGTAAGGCGGCCGTACAGATCGTAGACCCCCAGGACATACCGGTGGAAGAATTCCCCCCGGCGGCCCTCGGTAATAGAACGGTTCATGTCCCACTTGATGTAGCTGATAGGCGCCGAGCCGATAAGCTCCTTCAGGAGATCGTAGAGATAGTCCACCACCTCGGGCCGGCCCATGTCCAGGACCATCTGCCGGCGGGCCTCGATGTGTTTGCGGCCCGGAGCGCCCACGGCCCAACCAGGATGGGCCCGGTAGAGATTGCTGTCTTCGCTCAGCATTTCAGGCTCGATCCAGAGGCCGAACTGGAGGCCCAGGGCGTTGATCTTCTTCGCCAGGCCGGGGATGCCCCCGGGGAGCTTCCGTTTGTCGGCATACCAGTCCCCTAGGGAGCAGTTGTCGGCATCCCGCTTGCCGAACCAGCCATCGTCCAGAACGAAAAGCTCTACCCCCAGGTCTTTTGCACAGGAGGCCATTTCCAGGAGCTTGGTCTCGGTAAAGTTGAAGTAGGTGCCCTCCCAGTTGTTGAGGAGCACGGGCCGGTCCCGGTCCCGCCAGAAGCCCCGGGCCAGGCGGCTCCGGTAGAGCCCATGGAAGGCGGCGGAAAGCCGGTCGATCCCTCCGCCGGACCAGGTCAGCACCGCCTCGGGGGTGTGGAAGACCGCGCCGGGAGCCAATTCCCAGGCAAAGGTATCGGGGTTGATACCTATACGGAGCCGGCACAGACCAAAGGAATCCACCTCGGCCTGGGCAGTGAAGTTGCCCGAGTAAATCAGGCTCAGGCCCAGGGCCTCCCCCTCGAAGGACGTGGTCTGGGGCCGCTTGAGCAGGAGGAACGGGTTCTGCTGGTGCCCGCTGATACCCCGGCTGCTTTGGAGCCCCTGAAGACCCATCCGCAGGGGTTGTCCCGTGATATGGAACTCCCGGCCCCAGGCCCCGGTAAGACTCAGCAGGTCCCAGTCCGCATCGGGCAGGTCCAGGGAAAGGCTCATGGCCGTACTCAGCGTAAGGGGCGCCCTGCCGCCGTTGCGGATGGCCGTACGCCGGGCCAGGCAGGGCCAGGCGGCAAACAGCGTATAATAGAGAGTTACTTGCAAACCCGACAGCCCGTCCAGCAGGTCAATTTCCAAGGTATCGGCCTCATCATCATCCTCAACATAGGTTGAGGGGAGGCCGGGAATGGCCTCCTTGCCCTTATAGATGCGATGAGCCTGGTAGACCGGCTCCGCCAGCTCGGAACCATCGGCAAAGACCGGGACCAGGGCAGGGACGCGGAAATCGCCGCCGTTGGCCAGGGGATACTCAAAACGGACGCCGTCACCGCTGTTGTTAGAGAAACCCGGGAAAGGAACCGGGGCGAGCAAGGGATAGGCCCGGCCGGGGTCCAGGGCCGCACCGCAGTAGACCTGGCCGATAAAGCCGTTTTCGAGAATCTTGATGATGTAGCTAAAACCGCCGTTATGCAGGTGAAACTGCCGGGTTTTTTCATCATATTGAATAGACATATAAACTCCCTCCTCTCCGCCCGGCTACGGAGCGTATCTTCCCAATAATCCCCTCGCAGAGCCTGTCCATCCCTGCCCTTACATCCTGGGGATGCCTCACTTATCTCCGGCTTCCAGCAGTTCATCCCGTTTCTCGGCGGCTTTGCGGTGGTTCGGGGCCAGGGCGCAGGTTTGTTCGTAGTCCGCAAGGGCTTTGTCCTTATCCCCGGTCAGGGCATAGGCAAGGCCCCGCTGATAGTAGGCCTCCGCCGCATTGTCGCAGTCAAGCTCGATGGCGCGGGACAGATCTTCGATGGCTTCCCCGGCGTCATCCGTCGCCATAAGGCCGGCGCTTTCAGCCATGACAACATCGAGTCGGTCCCGGTTGAAACGAAGTCCCCGCAACAGTGCGTCAAACTGGGGGACAAAGTCTCTACCGCCTATATGATCAAGCTGAGCCATCAATAGTACCCG
>JAITON010000078.1 GCA_031289935.1 Treponema sp. | reverse complement strand
AGTTCCCGGAGCCGGTCTTCATCGCTGAACAGCCAGGTAAAAACGCTGTTCTTATATTGGGTATTGGTAGCCATGATATATAGAGGGGCCGGCCATGCCCGGCGCTTGCCTTTTCCGGGAAAATTCGGTGTATGCGGCGCAAACGGTGCTATGGGGACGGGCTTCAGGGGCGCTACTTTGCGCGTTCCCTGACAAAGAGCCGGTAGATAATCAGCAGAAACCGGTAGTACAGGTAGAGGAAGACGCGGAAAAACTTGAGGGGCTGCCGGAAACAGTAGCCCAGCCACTCAAAGCCCCGGTTAAAAACCCCCGGAGAGGGGCGCTTTTTCTTCTCCGCAAAAACTTCGAACAGGTCGCTGCACCAGAGCCGGAAGCCCTGGTTCAAAATTGAGCTGTTCCGGACAATCCACCGCTCTTCGCCCCGAATCCCTTTGCCGGCCAGAAGCAGGGAGGGGGCGGCCTTGCGGATAGCTTCCAGCAGGGTCGCTTCCTCGCTGCGCTTCCAGCCCTGGGGAAACCGTCCCACGATCCTCAGGCTGGGGAAGGTCTGGCGGATATTCTTTTCGGTCTTGCGGAGAATCTGCTTCCGGCCCCCCAGAAGATAGCAGGAATATTCCCCCTTTTCCAGAATCGAAAGCAGGCTGATGACAAAATTGAAAGGCATGTAGCGGATGGGGGTCTTGCCTGTCAGGAAACGCGCCCCGTCCACAAGGCTCTTGGAGATAGGGATCACCAGGGAGGCCCCCTGGATAAAGGTCCGGTACTCACGGTCCCGCCGGGCCCGGAGCAGGTCCCAGACCGAGAGGAGTACGATATTCCCCCCTGCCCGGGCCTTGATGAGGCCCGAAATAACCTCGGGGAGCTGTTCCTGGGAGACAATATCCAGGGGAATCTTGAGCAGGGTAATCCGCTCGATGTTTACCGGTTCTTCGGCGTCCATGTTCCAGCCTCCCGCGCCGGCTTACGCCGCGGCATCTTCCTCTGCGGCGGCCTCCTCCTGAAGCTGCTTCAGGGTCTTGGTCGTCTGTAACAGATTGGGGTAGGAACCATCCTGGAGGATATTCACCCCCTCCTGGAGCTGCACGTCGTAGTCCAGGTCGTAGATTGGGGCCATTTCCGTGCGGCCCAGTTCCTCCCGGATCAGGCGGCGCAGCAGGCTCAGATCCAGGGGATAGGCGGCGCGGAGTTCCTGGGCAAAGCTCTCGATCTCTCCCGCGCTGGCCCGGGGATGCTGCCCCACAAAGGCCGGTATCCGGTTATCGTTAATCAGTTTTTCCAGGATCCCCTCGTCTTCCAGGGTGAATTGAGGAAAGAGCACTTCCCGGTCCGGGGGGATGCCGATCTTGTCGATATTGACATCGCTGGGGGTATAGTAGCGGGCCGTGGTAATCTTGAAGCCATCGTTGATCAGGGGGTAAATCTGCTGGACCGATCCCTTGCCGTAGGACCGTGCCCCCACTAGGTATGCCCGGCCCCGGTCCTTGAGCGCCCCGGCCACGATCTCCGAGGCCGAGGCGGAACTCCCGTTAATCAACACCACGATGGGGATAGCGGCGGGTACCTGGGTGGTCCGCCGGGCCGTATACTCGTAGTTTTCCGAGGCGACCCGGGATTTGACCGAGACTACCACGCCTCCCTCCAGGAAGAGGTCGCAGATGCCCACGGCGGAATTGAGGAGCCCTCCGTAATTGTTCCGTAAATCAATGATCAGGGACTTGTAACCCTTGCTGCGAAAGCTCTCCAGAGCTTCCCGGGTACGGTCCAGGGTCATGGCGCTGAAACTGATGAGTCTGAGGTAGCCGATGTCGCCGATCATCTCGTGTTTGACCGTGGGCACCTCAATCACCTCCCGGACAATGTTGACCGGGAATTCCATGCTCTGGCCCCGGCGAATTCTCAGCTGTACCTGCGCGCCCGGAGCCCCCTTGAGCCGGGAGACTACCTCATCCAGGGAGAGCGCGTCCGTAGACTGACCGTCGACCTCAATGATGAGGTCCCCCGGTTTAATACCTGCGCGCCAACCCGGGGTATCTTCGATGGGGGAGGCCACCTCAACGTAATAAGGCTGGCCGTTGGGCTGGGTTCCCGCCTTTTTGGAGATGTAGAGCCCCACTCCGCCGTAGGTTCCCTCAATCACGTTCTCGTTGAGCTCCGCCATTTCAACAGGCCCCATATAGACCGAATAAGGATCCCCCAGGGCGTCGAACATTCCCTTCATGGCCCCCTGGAAGAGGGCTTCCTGGTTCACCTCGTCCACATAGTGGCTTTGGATAAACTCAAAGACCTGCTGGAGCATGGAGGTATAACGCTGGGTTCCCTGTTTGATCCCTGAATTGTTGACGCTTTGGGCGTTTACCAGAGGAACCGATGCGAATACGAAGAAGAGGCAGAGCAGGGCGGTGGCCCCTACCCAGACGAGGGAAGCGGGGAAACGCTTCACCGGACGATCAAGCTGGTCATTCATGGGTCTATTATTGAAAAATGAGGCGCTTTTGTCAATCCGTCCGTCCTTAACTGCTCGCGCTCTTGTACCGCCGTAACGCGAAACGCCAAAACCACAGGGCCGCCAGAGTAAAGGCCGCTGTAATTCCCAGGCATTGCAACAGCCCCGGCAGGGTTAGCGCGCCGGTAAGCAGCTGGGCCGGTACCGTGGCGATGATCCCGTAGGGTACCAGAAAGCAGAACAGCAGCTTAAACGCCCCCTTGTAGAGGGTCCCGGGAATCCGCATATTCAGCGTGATCATCTCCGATTCCACCCATTCAATATCATTATGGAAGACAAAGAATGTGATGCTGCGGAACAGTACCATGATATCATACCAGAGCAGCGTTCCCAGCAGTACCAGCGCGAGGTAAGCCGCCGCCACCGGCGCAGTAACACGGATGCCCAGTACCGAAACCCCGTAGGCCACGATAGCGGCGCTCAGAACGAGCAGGGGGATGGAGCCGGGGTCCACGCTCTCAAAACTGATGCGCAGGAGCACGTTCCCCGGCTTGGTGATGTAGAGGTCCAGACTCCCGTCCCGGATTTTGTCGGGGATTTCGAGGACTCCAAAGAAGAAGCTCACCATGCTGATGGCGTTGACCAGGGAATAGGTGCCAATAAAGATGAGCATGGCCCCCCAGCCCCAATCGCCGATGCTGTCCACCTGGGAATAGATGGCGCTGAATGCTATGAGCTGAATGATAAAGAGGGCGCTGTCCGTAAAAAAGGCCCCGAAGAAACTGACCCGGAACATCATCATCCGGGAAATCCGCAACTTGATTAACAGGAAAACAAACCGTATATAGTGCAGCAGTTTTTGTATCATATACCGGCTCCGTCGTATTTTACCCGCAGACGATGGTAGCTTTTCTGCGTGATAAAGAGCATGAGGCCGGTCCAGCAGGCGAGGATCGCCAGCCCCGGCAGGGCCTCATCCCCGGCCTGCCCCGTAAGAAGCATGGCCGGCAGATAGGGGATATAGTAGAAGGGGAGGAAGCGCAGGAATCCGGTTAGGGCTGCCGGGAGCAGGGTCAGGGGGATCAGGGCGCCGGAAATAAACTCAACGATATTATCCTGCATCAGCCTGAAAAACCGGATATCCTGGAACTTAAAGGCCAGAATACCGAGGCAGAAACCATAGCTCACTCTAAAGACCAGCCCCAGGGCCATCATCCCCAGGGCGCAGAAAATCTGCACCAGGTCCGTACTCAGGCTGAACTGTATCCCGAAAACCAGCACCGCCAGGGCCGCAGAAAGCAGGTTGAACAGGAGCATAAAAGCCTGGAATCCCAGGGCCCGGAACAGAAAAAAGCCCTGGATATTGATAGGCAGGACCATGTATTTGGAAAAGGCCCCGTCCCGTATGTAATTGGACACCAGATACATGGGGTCGTCGTCAACCATGGCTGCCAGCACGGAACGGGCCACGTAGTAGGATACCATGGCCTGGAAACTCATGCCGCCGACCTCGGACCGGCCCGAGTAGACCGCCCCCCAGAGCACCCAGGCAAAGGCCGTGCGCCCCAGCACCGAGAGAACACGCATAATCACGTCCAGGCGGTAGGCCACCTGTATCTTAAAGTAGAGCTTACTTACCGCGAGGAACTTTCTCATGCCCGGGCCCCCGCAACAGGGTCTGCCGCAGGGTCTGCCGTAGGGTCTGCCGCAGCGCTGCCGGCAGCGTAGATTCGCTCCACCACCGAGCCGATATCTTCCTCTTCCACGGCAATGTCCCCGAAACTATAGCGCTCCATGAGCCGGCCCAGAACTCCGCCGCTCCGCTCCTTGGCAACGGTGAACACGAGCCGTCCCGGTCCCTGCTCCGTCAGCACGGCCCCGGCGGGCAGGCTCAGCTCCATATCCTCATCAAAACGCAGGCTGATCTTCTTCAGGCTTTGATACGAGGCGAACAGCTTTTCGGTGCTCCCGTCGTAGAGTTTTCTGCCGCCGTTAATGACCACGCTCCGGGGACAGAGGCTCCGCACATCTTCCATATAGTGAGAGGTCAGGATGATGGTGGTGCCCCGCTCCCGGTTTACCTCCCGGAGAAAGCTCCGGATCTGCCGCTGGGCCGGCGCGTCCAGGCCGATGGTGGGCTCGTCCAGGAACAGCAGCCGGGGATTGTGGAGCAGGGCCGTAATCAGTTCCAGCTTCATGCGTTCCCCCAGCGACAGGGTGCGTACCTGCACGTTGAGCTGCTCCTGCACCTTAAAGATCCCCGTAAAATAGTCCAGGTTGCGCCGGTACACACCGGCAGGGATCTGGTAGAGTTCCTTAAAGAGCAGGAAGGTATCCGCCGCAGTCAGGTCGAAGAAGAGCTGGCTCTTCTGGCCCATCACCAGGGCATACTGCTTCTTAAAGGCGTCCTCCAGCTTGTTGGGGTAAAAGCCCAGCACGGCAATACTACCCGATGTAGGCGCAACGATCCCCGTGAGCATCTTCACAAGACTCGTCTTTCCCGCGCCGTTGGGCCCGATGAGCCCCACAAATTCCCCCTCCCCAATGTCCAGGTCGAAGGCCTCCACCGCGGTCTTCATGAGATACTTCCGCCGGAAGAGGCTCTTGAAACTTCCCGCCAGGCCCGCCTCCTTCTCGAAGCGTTGGTAGGTCTTGGTCAGACCCCGGGTCTGTATCAGGGCCGGGGCCGTTTTCGTTTCACTCATCCCCATGACCCCTCCCCAGCCGGTCCCGGGCGGCGTATTGTTCCCGTATCTGCCTGGCAATAGTCTTGTGCCTGGTCTTCTTCTCCTTTAGGTAGGCCGCCTTCTGTTCCACCCGGGCCGCCTCCCGTTTCTGGGCCTGGTAGAGCTTCCACAGCTCCGGTAAAAGGCTCCCCTCCGCCAGGGCCGCCAAAACTGCGCAGCCCGGCTCGCTCTGATGGCTGCAGTTGGCAAAGCGGCAGCGGCTCAAGAGCGCCTCCAGCCCCGCAAAGGCCAGACTTACCCCCTCACCGGCGTCCCAGAGCCCCAGTTCCCGCATCCCCGGCGTATCGATCACCAGGGCCCCCGATGCCAGCCGGTACATCTGCCGGTGGCTCGTGGTATGCCGGCCCTTGCTGTCGCTATCCCGGATGGCCTTTACGTCCATCACCGCCTCCCCGGCCAGGGCATTCAACAGTGATGACTTCCCCACCCCCGAGGAGCCGAGAAACACCACCGTCTTGCCGGGCGCCAAAAAGGGCGCAAGCTCCCCCAGGCCGAAGCCCGTTATGCTGCTTACCGGGATAACCGGCGACTCCCCCGCGATCTTCCGCACCGCCGCCGTCTGCCCGGCGAAGTCCTCCACCAGATCGGCCTTGGTCAGGAGCACCACCGGGAAGCCCCCCGAGCGCAGGGCTGCCGTGATATACCGGGCAATCCGGTGGGGGCTAAAGTCGTAATTCAGAGAGCAGAGGATGAACACAGAGTCGAAATTGGCCGCTACCACCTGTTCCTGGACATTTTTCGCGTAGCCCTCCGCGTGTCCCAGGAGGTCCACCCGGGAGAACTTCGTCCGCCGGGGCAGCAGCTCGCTGATGAGCGAGTTCCCCAGGGCGTTGTACTTGATGAGTACGAAGTCCCCCACCACGGGGAAATCCTCCCGCAGTTTTGCGGCGTGGTAGAAAGCCCCGGAAAGCTCCGCCGGAACTTCACCGTGCCCGCAGATCAGCTTGTAGAGCTCCCGCCGGGCCTCGATTACCCGTCCGGGGACCAGCCCCCCATGGCGCAGCGCATCCGCCCCGTAGCCGGGACCCGTATAACCATAATCTTTCAAATTGAACATGCAATTCCTCCATGCATTGATTCGTGGCGAGGTTGTTGATTCGTGCATTAAAAACGATGAGAAAACCGCATATTCAATCGAAAGCCCAATTATTTTAAGTGAAAGAGAAAAGGATACTGAGCGCCGCCGATACGCGGTTTAACCGAAAATCCCCACAATTGCTGTTGTCATACCCTACCTCCTCAAATAGACAGATTGTTAAACTTGCAATGATACTAGCAGGGCCCGTAAAAAAGGTCAATGCCCCGCCATCGCTTCATGCAATGCCTCTATTCCTCTCCCCTTACTATAGGGAAAGGTCTTCCCTTCCGTAGGGAAGGCTCTTCCCTTCCATAGGGAAGGGTCTTCCCTATGGAAGGGAAGGGTCTTCCCTTACTATAGGGAAAGGTCTTCCCTTACTATAGGGAAGGGTCTTCCCTTCCATAGGGAAGGGTCTTCCCTTACTATAGGGAAAGGTCTTCCCTTACTATAGGGAAGGGTCTTCCCTTACTATAGGGAAGACCCTCCCCGGTATGCTTTGCTCTAGAGAAGCTCCACCTTGAATGTTACCGGGAAGCCGGGCAGGGGGGCCGCATCCGGGCCGGCTTCGATCTCCAGGCCCTTGGCGGTCAACCTCCAGGCGGGCTTCCTGGCGGAGCCCAGCATGGATACTTCCTTGATGATGCCCTGGAAGCTGGGCTTGTTGTGGTTCTTGGAGGGACCCAGGGAACGGATACAAAGGCGGCCCCCGGCGGGGAAGTTCAGGGCAAAGGCATAGACGGCGTTATCCTTGACGGTAAAACGGAAGTCCTGAGCCCGGTAGGCCGGACGCTTATGGTCCTGGAACTGGCCTTCCGCCGCCCTGGTGGGCCCCTCGCCGCTGGAGCGCCAGACCTTGCTGTCGTAGATGCCCTCGCCGTTCAGGGCGAGCCAGGCGCCGGTATCCTTGAGGATGCCCAGATCGCCTTCGGGGATCGTGCCATCGGGCTTGGGCCCCAC
>JAITON010000064.1 GCA_031289935.1 Treponema sp. | reverse complement strand
GATATCCCGGCTCACGGATAGTTATTGGCGTTCTGGCAAGCAGGCAGCGGGCCGCTAAATTATTAGGCTGCGATCCCGCGCGGCTTGGCTTTTTGTTAAAGGACGCGGTAAACCATGCAATGCCACCCGTGCTTTTGCAGCATAACACCGCGCCCTGTCAGGAAGTGGTTCACCGTGCTGACGCAGCAGGCTTTGATATACGCACCCTCCTTCCCGCGCCCTCCAATACCCTGCACGACGCCGGCCCCTACATTACTCTGGGTATGTGTTACGCGACCCACCCGGACAGCAAACTTTCGGACATAACGATACACCGGCTCTGTTTGCAGGGAAAGGACGAAATCAGTATTTTCTTTACCCCCGGAGCGCGGCATATCGGCGCTATGGCAAAACGAGCAGAAGAACTAAACATCGAATTACCGATTACCGTCAGTATTGGCGTTGATCCGGCCATCGAAATCGCCTCGTGTTTTGAGCCACCCACGACCCCGCTGGGCTTTAATGAGCTTTCCATTGCCGGCGCTATTCGTAACGCGCCGGTGGAAATGGCTCAGGCGCTCAGTGTGCCGGAAAAGGTTATCGCCAATGCGGAATATGTTATCGAAGGCGTCATCGTCCCCGGCATACGGGTGCGGGAAGATCAAAACAGCAACACCGGATTTGCCATGCCTGAATTTCCCGGGTACACTGGTCCCGCTTCGGATCAATGCTCCCTGATAAAGGTTAAGGCGCTTACCCATCGTAACAATCCTATTATGCAAACCTGTATAGGTCCCAGCGAGGAACATGTGAGCATGGCGGGCATTCCCACCGAGGCAAGTATTCTTGATATGGTAGAGAAGGCTCTGCCCGGACGCTTGCTCAACGTGTATGCCCATCCTTCGGGAGGGGGAAAATACCTTGCCATATTACAATTCAGAAAAGCGGTACCCAGTGATGAGGGTCGGCAACGTCAAGCGGCGCTTCTTGCCCTCTCGGCATTTTCTGAATTAAAGCATGTTATACTGGTTGATGAGGATGTGGATATCTTTGATACCAACGATGTACTATGGGCACTCAATACACGGTATCAGGGCGACCGGGACACCATCTTTATTCCCGGTGTACGCTGTCATCCCCTTGATCCTTCACAATCGCCGGAATACAATCCTTCTATTATAAACAACGGCATAAGCTGCAAAACGGTCTTTGATTGTACCGTTCCCTTTCCGCTTAAAGAGAAATTTGTCCGTGCACAGTTTATGGATGTGGACTTCGCAGCGTTTTTATCAACCTGCCGCCCCGCGCAACTGACGCTTGATTAACGCGATAAACAAGCCGGAGAGGGGGTGAATGATGCGCCTTGTTACCGCTCACATTGATGATGGAGAATGTAGTCTGGAAGGGGTCGCCCTTTTTTGCGGAAGGGATATAAGCGTTACCATTTGCGGCGGCGCTGAACATATCGGTGCGGTGGCGCTGGGCATAGCGCGCCCCAGTTTGCGGGACCCGGAGAAAACTTCCGCCAGCGTGAGCGTCATTTGCGTTACCGGGCATAAGGATGACGAGCTTGCGCGAGTAGCAGCGGATTATTTTGCTGCCACTTATAACTGCGTGGTTTCCACAAGCGTAGGCATCCATGTTGACGAGGCCGGTGCCGATCACCTTGAACGCATTATAGATAATTTTACCAAACTTCTGAAATTTTTGTCTGATGCTATAGTAACGACTTTTCACGTTTGAACGCGTTATTTGCGATGTTCATGATTTCTAAGGTCGCCAACGCGAGCCTCCTACACCCAGAAACCGCAGATGGTTTAACAGCGCACGCAGGGCCTTGAGCTAGGATGCCCCATATTTCCCGGCAGCGGACTGTTATGATGGCAGGTTCATCCTTTCCGTACTCTATTGAAATTGATGAGGCTCCCCGCCAGGATGATGTCCCGCTCCCCTTCGCTAAGCACCGGCAGGGAGAGCTCTACATGAGTAACGCAACGAGCTAGGTCGCATGTTGCGTTACTCAACGCTGCGTTGTGTATAGTGTAGGCCCTGATTGTCCGCTCCCCGCCGCGCAAGGCCCGCGCGATGCCGGGGATATACACATAGTCCCCCAGGCCGAAGGGAGGCTCCCCGGGCAGGGTAAAGGGCAGAATCCCCCAATTGATGAGGTTGGACCGGTAGCGTTTGGTGGCGTATTCCCGGGCAAAGTTGGCCGCCCCGCCCAGGACCCGCTGGCAGCTTGCCGCCTGCTCCCGGGCGCTCCCATCGCCGGGTTTGACCGCATAGATGGCCGAAGCCAGGCTGAGGGGGCCGTCCCTGCCTATGCGGGCCAGCAGCCCGGCAAGCTCGGGCAGCTCCTGTGCCGCAGTAGGGGGCAGATCCACTGAAGCGGCGTGCAGGGCGCTGGTCCCTGAGGCCGCCAGAGCCCGGCTTGCCGCGCTCACGGCCTTGGCCCGGCCCACATAGCCGGGATCCTTCCGGGAAAGGGTGAACTCCGCCAGGCCCAGGGGATTGGAGCGGTAGGAAGAGGTCTCCCCCGAGGGGATGATCTCATCGGTGGTGGTTACGGGGTCGGAGATAAAGGAGACGATCTTGAGGAGGAGGTTCTCCCCCAGGGCCTCCATCTCCGGCCAGCCGGTAATATTGGGGCCGTAGCGCAGGGCGGTTTCCGGCCGGGGGGCTCCCCAGCCCTGATAGACCCGGGCGCGGTAGGGGGCGTCATCGTAGCGGTATGCGACATGTAGCGCCGCTTCGGCGCCGGGCGCCGCTTCGGCAGAGGCGAGGAAGCCCCCGTTCCGGGCTGTGGCGGCGATACTCCGGGCGTCCATCAGGGCGATGGCGGCGATCTGGCCGTCCATAGGCCGGGAGCCCTCCCGGTTGGGAAAGTTCCGGGTGGTATGCCGGATGGAAAGACCCTGGTTCGCGGGCACGTCACCGGCCCCGAAGCAGGGCCCGCAAAAGGCGCTCCTGACCAGGGCCCCTGCGGCCAAAAGCCGGGCCAGGCAGCCGTTCCGGCTCAGGTCGAGCATCAGGGGCTGGCTCCCGGGGTAGATCGAGAGATTAAAGCCCGTATCGGGAGCCGGGCCGGTCTCAGCGTCCAGAATAGCCGCCGCAGCCATGATGTTCTCGAAGCTGCCTCCGGCACAACCAGCGATAATCCCCTGGTCCACGGCGATGCGGCCCCGCCCGTCGATCTTATCGCTCAGGCGCAGGGAAAGGCCTGGGTAGGCAATCAGCTCTGCGGCCTCCTTTTCCACTTGCCTGAGTATATCCCCGGGGCTGGCCAACAGGGTATCAATCTCGTAGACATTACTGGGGTGGAAGGGCAGGGCAATCATCGGCCTGATGGCGGCAAGATCCACGCTGATCATCCGGTCGTAATAGGCGACGTCCCCCGGCCGCAGGGGCCGGTAATCGCCAGTCCGTCCGTGGAGGGCCAGATAGTCCCGAACGGTCTCATCGGTCTCCCAGATGGAGGACCAGCAGGCGGTCTCGGTACTCATCACATCAATACCGCAGCGGAAATCGGCGGAGAGAGCGGCGATACCGGGGCCGACAAACTCCAGGACCGCATTCTTAACCGTCCCCTCCTTAAAGACCGCGCCGATCAGAGCCAGAGCAATGTCCTGGGGGCCCACCCCAGGCCGGGGCCGCCCGGCAAGATAGACCCCCACAACCCCGGGGTAGGCCATGTCGTAGGTCTGGGAAAGGAGCTGCTTGACCAGTTCCCCGCCGCCCTCCCCCACCCCCATACTACCCAGGGCCCCGTAACGGGTGTGGCTGTCGCTTCCCAAGATCATCTTACCGCAGCCGGCCAGGGTCTCCCGGACATAGGAGTGGATCACCGCCAGATGGGCCGGCACATAGATGCCGCCGTACTTTTGGGCCGCGCTAAGGCCGAATAGGTGGTCGTCCTCGTTGATAGTGCCCCCCACGGCGCAGAGTGAGTTGTGGCAGTTGCTCAGGATATAGGGCAGGGGGAAGCTCTCCCGGCCGTCACAACCGAGGCCGCTTGCCTTGGCGGTCTGGATGATGTTCACGTAGGTAATATCGTGGGAGGCCAGGGCGTCAAAGCGAAGCCGGAGGGGCCCGGCCACCGGATCCGGGCCGCAGACTCCGCCGGTTTCCCGAGCTGGAGACGCCTGGTTATGGGCCGCCAGTATCCCGTAGGCCATGGTAGCCTGCCGGGCCCGGGCCCGGGCGGCCTCGCCGGGGGGGGCCGCCAGCAGCTTGGAGATCTGCCCCGCATTTCCAGGTGTATCGGCCAGCGCTTCCCGGCCATGGAAAAGCCAGGCCCCTCCCCGGCTCATCTCTATCATCATCAAGCTCTCCTTGCCGGCTTGTCAAAGCTATACCAAGCCAGTATACTACTGGTCAATATACTAGGTTAAGGAATTATGGACAAGAATAAAATCAAACAAGCCGGATTCGGCAAATACCTGGGGAAGACCTTTATCATCGGCCTGGGGCTCTTTAGCCTGAGCCTGATGGACCCCCTCTACAACACCTATGTGCCCCTCTTCCTCAGACGGTACATCGGGACCAATTTCGTGGTCGGGGGCATTATGACCCTGGACAATATCCTGCAATTGCTCCTGATCCCGGTCATTGCGGTCTGGTCCGACCGTACCCGGACCAGGCTGGGACGACGCCTGCCATTCCTGGTGGTGATGCTCCCGGTTTCGGCAATTCTCTTCCACCTGATACCGGTGATGGCCTCTGTCTCGCTCTTGGCCCTTATCATCATCATCTTTTGCTTTAACATCTTCAAAACCTCGGTACGGGGGCCTGTGGTGGCCCTCATGCCCGATACTATCCCCGGAGAGTTTCGCTCCGAGGCCAATGGGGTGATCAGCATGATGGGGGGCATCGGGGTGATCACCGGAACCCTGGTCCTGACCCGGCTTATCAACATCCAGGAGGGCCTGCCTTTTACTGCGGCGGGGATCATCACGATCCTGGCGGTCGTGGTGCTGCTCTTCTGCATCCGGGAAAGGCTCCCCGGGAAGGGCGAGGATTCGGCCGAAAAGCGGGTGCCCCTGCTGGCCTCCCTCAAACAGGTCTTTACGGCCGGGAAGGCCAGCCATGATTACAGTTTCCCCATGCTGCTCCTCTCCCTCTTCTTCTGGTTCATGGCCTACGAGGGGCTCCAGCCCTTCCTGGGGCTTTACCTGGTGGAAATAGTGGGCGTGGCGGAGTCCAATGCGGCCCTGGCCATGGGCGTCGCGGGGATTTCCGGCGTCGCGCTGGCCATACCGTCGGGGTATCTGGGGCACAAAGTCGGGCGGCGCAGGCTGATAAGAATCTGTTTGGTTTTTTTGACGGTGATACTGCTTGTCGTACCGGTCAGCACAACGCTGGCCCTGGCCGCGGGCCTTTCCATCAACGTCTGCCTGATCATCTTTCTGGCGCTGATGTTCCTCTACGGCACGGTCTGGATCGGGGTAATGGTGAACTCCTTCCCCATGGTCTGGCAGATGGCCAACTACGATAACGTAGGGATCTACACGGGCCTCTACTACACCTTTAGCCAGGGGGCGGCCATTCTGGCGCCGCCCATCACGGGGCTGATCATCGACCTGGGAGGCTATCCGGGGATATTCATCTTCGGGGGCCTCTGCATGTTTGCCGCCTGGTGTACCATGGGCTCGGTAAGGGCTGGGGAACCGGGGGAGCTTTCCCGTGCCGATAAGCCCGCTTGACATCAGCCTCCGCTTAGGCCTGGCCTTTGCCGCCGGGGCGATTATCGGCCTGGAGCGTTCCAGCCGGCGGCAGGTGGCAGGCTTACGAACCCATATCCTTATCTGCCTGGGCGCGGCCCTGCTGATGCTTCTTTCCATCTGGCTGCCCCAGCAATACGGCGGCGGCGACCCCGGACGGATTGCCGCGCAGGTGGTGTCGGGGATCGGCTTCCTGGGGGCCGGGGCCATTATCCGCCTGGGGAATAATGTCAAAGGACTCACCACCGCCGCATCCCTCTGGCTCATCGCCGCAGTGGGCCTGGTGCTCGGCGCGGGCATGTACCTGGCGGCGGCCATTGTGGAGGCCCTGAGCCTTATCACCCTGTTTCTCCTGGACATTCTGGAGAAGCGGATCTTCCCCGCAGAACGGAGCAAGCTATTGATGTTGAGCTACCACGGGAGCCTTCCCAAGCAGGAAGAGGCCGAGACGATCCTCCGGTCCTTCGGCATCAAGGTACATTCGGTGGACGCCGAACAGAGCGTGCACAAAAGCGCGGGCAAGAGCGCGGGCAAGGGCAAGATCTCCCGGCTCAGGCTCATGGCCAGCGTCCCGGACAGCACGGACATTACCAAGCTGGCCAAGGCCCTGAAGAGTTCCGGCGACGTAAAGCGCTTCGAGATCAAGGAAAAGTTTTAAGCACCGGGATAACCGCATCGCTGAGCTCTATAGCGGCGGGGAAATCCTCCGGCTTAAGAAGCACCGTCTCGCCGTCCATCTGGGCCAGGATAGGATAGCTGCCGCTAAACTCCACCCGGGAAGCGTTACATAGGAGCGACTCGGGGCGATCCGCGTGGCGGCCCGTGGTAAAGAGGTCCTTGAGGGCCAGCTTCCTGAGCAGGGGCATCTGCCGGACCAGGCAGACGTTGCGGTCGTCCGGAAGAATCAGCTTGTGGGAGCCGTAGGTGCGGCGCCCGCTGGCCCCCACGGCCAGGAGCAGGGCCGTTTCCCGGAGCTTTGCTTCGCCCCCTTCTCCGGTAAGCCTGATATCCAGGGGGCCCACCTTATAGATACGGTCGTAGAGCAGCGAGGCAATATCCACCCAGAGCTTGTAGGAATCTCCCGGGAGCCGGCCCTTCATCCTGTTGGTCATATGGGTTACAAAAGCGTCCAGGCCCACCGAAAGAATGTTAAAGGCCAGAAAGGGCCCCTTCCCGGGGGTGGAGGTAAGCAGTCTGAGGGCCCGGGCCTTTTCGATCCGGCTGGGCCTCGTGAGCAGGTCCAGGGCCCCGGGGATTTCCCAGGCATCAGCCCCGTCGTTGCCCGTGCCGAAGGGGAGCCTGAGTACCGCGCAATGTTCCCGGACCGCAGGACCGGCGGCATAGAGCGCGCACTGGACATCCAGGCTGGTACCGTCCCCTCCTGCGCAAATGATGAGATAGAAGGCCTCGGCCGGGGCCACGTCCCCGGAGGCGGCCTCGGCCAGTACCGCTTCGGCGATCCTGGCGGCATGGCCGGGCCCGGTAGTTAAGACCAGGCCGTAGCAGCCCAATGCGGCGTCCGCCGCAGTAGCGGCAGCTGCGCTAGCTGTGGCCGCAGGCCGAGCATCCTCCCGGGAGGGCAGCTTCCGAGCCCTTTCCGCGTAATCCTCCAGGGCCGCGTAATTTCGCTTCCACCGGGATTTGATGGTAAAGCCCCCGGCAATCGGGTTGGCGATAATAATCCACCGGAGCGGCCTGCCCGGAGCGGCCAGTGCGTGGGCGCAAATACCGGCCATCAGACGGCCGAAGTTTTCCATGTTCATAAGTCCAGTATACACCAGGATAGGGGAAAAGTCGATGGGCGAAACCGGAAAAAGCGGCTTCAAACCGGGCGGGCGCCCGCACGTTTATTTTGCCTTCCCTTAAGGTTTGCGGGATATCCCTCAAACTTATTTTGCGGGCAAAATTCCCCGCCGGTTATCCCCCCGCTTTCCGGTTTGAAAAATCCACCGGGGCAAAAAAAACCGCAGAGGACGCGCCCAAAGGCGCATCCCCCGCGATTCCAGGCTAATAAGCTCGTAAGGTTAGAAGGGCCTATCCGCCAGGTACCGGTACTCCCGGTAGACCCGTTCCGCCTGGGCCTTAGCCTTGGCAAGCAGGGCATCGGCCCGGTCGGGGCTGGCGGCCTTGAGGCTCTTGAAGCGCACTTCCTTGTACATAAAGTCCTCCAGGGCTGTGCTGGCCTCCTTGCTATCAAGCTGGAAGGGGTTCTTGCCCTGGCTCTTGAGCCGGGGGTCGTACCTGAACAGGGGCCAGAGCCCGGAGCTTACCACCGCCTTTTGCTGGTCCATGCCCTGGGCCATGTTGATGCCGTGGTTGATGCAGTGGCTGTAGGCGATAATGATCGACGGCCCGTCGTAGCTTTCCGCTTCCCGGAAGGCCTTGATGGTCTGGTTCATATCAGCGCCCATGGAAATCTTGGCCACATACACATAGCCGTAGCTCATGGCCATGGCCCCCAGGTCCTTCTTCGTGATGTCCTTACCGCCGGCGGCAAACTTGGCGATGGCCCCCACCGGGGTAGCCTTGGACATCTGGCCGCCGGTGTTGGAGTAGACCTCGGTATCCATACAGAGAATGTTCACGTTCCGGCCCGAGGCCAGCACATGGTCCAGGCCGCCGTAGCCGATGTCGTAGCCCCAGCCATCGCCCCCCAGGATCCACACCGAGCGCTTGATAAAATGATCCGCCAGAGAGCGCAACTCCTTGGCCGTGGAGGCGCTTTGGTCCTGGAGCGCCGTTTTAAGGGCATCAACGTTGCGGCGCTGTTCCTCGATAGCGGCATCATCGGCCTGGGTGTTGCCCAGGATTTTGTCGAGGATCCCGTGGACGCAGGAGGCATCCCCGTCGGCCCGAGCCTTAGCGGCGACTTCCTGCGCGTATTCGGCCAGCTTGTCGCTGGTGAGCCGCATGCCCAGACCGAACTCGGCGGCGTCCTCGAAGAGACTGTTGGACCAGACCGGCCCCCGCCCGTCGGCCCGCTGGGCGTAGGGGGTGGTGGGCAGGTTGCCGCCGTAGATGGAGGAGCAGCCCGTGGCGTTGGCGATTACCGCCCGGTCGCCGTAGAGCTGGGAGAGGAGCTTTACGTAGGGAGTCTCGCCGCAGCCGCCGCAGGCCCCGGAGAACTCGAAAAGGGGCCGCTTAAAGGCCAGGCCCTTGACCGTTCCCAGGTTGAGTTCCGACGCGGGGGTTTCAGGCAGCTCCTGGAAATAGTCCCATACCGCCGCCTGCCCGGCATGGTAGGCCGGGTCATCGGCGTAGGACTTCCAGGACAGGGCCGCCGGCTTGGAGGGATCCTTGGACATGGGGCAGGCGTTGATACAGACCCCGCACTCCATGCAGTCCTCAGCGGAAATCACCAGGCAGACCTTCCTGCCGTCCACCGGCTTGGGTTTGATGGCGGCGGTCTTAAAGCCCGCCGGGGCCCTGGCCGTTTCGGCGTCGCTGAGGTTCTTCATACGGATACAGGCGTGGGAACAGACCGCCGCGCATCTGCCGCACTGGATACAGACCTCGGGGTCCCAGCCCGGCACCCGCTCGGCCACGGCCCGCTTCTCGTACTGGGTGGTGGCCGTGGGGAAGGTCCCGTCCTCGGGTATCCGGGAAACCGGCAGCTTGTCCCCCTCCTGGACGGACACCGCGCCGAGCACCTCCTGGATCCAGGAATCCCGGGCCGTGGCAAAGGGCTTTTTCATGTGGAGCTTCCCCTCGGTGCGGCCGGAGTACTTGACCACTTCCACCGCGCTCAGGGCCGCGTCCACCGTGGCGTAGTTCTTCTCTACCACGTCCCTGCCCTTCTTGCCGTAGGATTTCTCGATAAAATGCTTCATCTCCTTAACGGCCAGGTCCTTGGGGAGCACCTCGGAAATTTTAAAGTAGGCGGACTGCATGACCGTGTTAATCCGGCTGCCCATGCCGGTCTTCCGGGCGATCTCGGCGGCGTTAATCACGTAGAACTTGAGCTCCTTGTCGATGATCCGCTGCTGGGCCTCCAGGGGAATTTCCGTCCAGACCTCGGCGGCCTTAAAGGGGCTGTTAAGGAGGAAGATACCGCCCTGCTTGATATTCGCCAGCATGTCAAAAGTTTCCATATAGCTGAACTTGTGGCAGGCCAGGAAATCCGCCTTGGTGATGAGATAGGGCCGGCGGATGGCCTTTTTCCCGAAGCGGAGATGGGAGACCGTAAAGCCCCCGGATTTCTTGGAATCGTAGGAGAAGTAGGCCTGGGCGGAAAGTTCCGGTTTACAATCCCCGATGATCTTGATGGAGTTCTTGTTGGCCCCCACCGTACCGTCGGAACCGAGACCGTAGAACAGGGCCTCCTGCATGCCTTCTTCGGCCAGGACAAAGTTCTCGTCGTAATCCAGGCTCTTGCCCTGCACATCGTCCTTGATGCCCACCGCAAAGCTCCCAATCTTCTTGCCCGAAAGATTGTCGAAGACCGCCTTAACCATGGCGGGCGTGAATTCCTTGGAACCCAGGCCGTAGCGGCCCCCGGTAATGGCCGGGAACTGGAACTTCCAGGGGGCCTCCCCCCGCTGGGTGATTATCCCGCAGGCGGCCATTACGTCTTCGTAGAGGGGTTCGCCCAGAGCGCCCGGATCCTTGGTCCGGTCCAGCACCGCGATAGCCTTGACTGTGGCCGGCAAGGCCGCTACAAAGGCCCCTGCGTCGAAGGGCCGGTAGAGCCGTACCTTGAGGACCCCCACCTTTTCGCCCTTGGACTGGAGGTATTCCACGGTTTCCTCCACCGTTTCCGCCCCGGAACCCATGATGATGATAACCTTCTCCGCATCCCGGGCGCCGAAGTAGTCAAAGATATGATACGCCCGGCCCGTGAGCCTGGCGTACTTGTCCATTTCGGCCTGTACCAGGGCGGGGACCGCGTCGTAGTATTTGTTCACCCCTTCCCGGCCCTGGAAATAGGTGTCGGGATTCTGGGCCGTGCCCCGGATGACCGGCTTTTCCGGGGTCAACCCCCGGGCCCGGTGGGCGCGGACCAGATCATCGTCCACCATCTGCTTCATCAGCTCGTAGGGGATCTCCTCGACCTTCTGGAGCTCGTGGCTGGTCCTGAAGCCATCAAAAAAATGGAGGAAGGGCACCCGGGAGCGCAGGGTGGAGGCGTGGGCGATAACCGCCAGGTCCATCACCTCCTGGACGCTGTTGCTGGCCAGCATGGCCCAGCCGGTCTGGCGGCAGGCCATCACGTCCTGATGGTCCCCGAAGATCGACAGGGAAGAGGTCGCCAAGGCCCGGGCCGCAATGTGGAAGACCGTGGAAGTGAGTTCCCCGGCGATCTTGTACATGTTAGGGATCATCAAAAGGAGGCCCTGGGAGGCGGTAAAGGTCGTGGACAGGGCCCCGGTGGTCAAAGCCCCGTGAACCGCCCCGGCCGCCCCGGCCTCGGACTGCATCTCCACCACCTGGGGGATCGTCCCCCAGAGGTTTTCCCGGCCCTGGGCGGACCACTCGTCCGAGAGTTCCCCCATGGGGCTGGAGGGGGTAATCGGGTAAATCGCGATTACCTCGCTGAGGGCGTGGGCCACGTGGGCCGCCGCCGTATTGCCGTCAATCATCACCATTTTCTTGTCTGCCATCTAATTCCTCGATATATTAAGAGATTTTGTTACCGGTCATTCTAGTTAATTCCGTGGATTTATACAAGGCTTACTTAATAGCGGGCCCGGGTTTTTTTACGGGGGGCAGCCGTGGGCGGTTTCCACTGGGGCGTTCCTCTCGGCTTGCCGCCGGCCGGCCGGACCACGGGTTTAGCGCCCCGGGTTGCGGACGCACCCCTGGCTGCGGGCCGCGCGCCCCGGGCCCCCGGTTTCGCCCCCGTGGCAACGTCGTCAAACCGGAGGATTTCGGCGCCCGGGGAGCTCACCACCCTGATGGACTTCTTGAGCAGGCGCTCGATGTCCCGGACCAGGGCGCCCTGATCCGTCACGGCCAGGGAAACCGCCTGGCCGTTACTGCCCGCCCGCCCCGTGCGGCCGATCCGGTGTATGTAGCTTTCCGC
>JAITON010000145.1 GCA_031289935.1 Treponema sp. | reverse complement strand
CCCAGTTGGTCCTCAGGTAGTACCCAGTTGGTCCCCAGGGAGTACCCAGTTTGTCCTCAGGGAGTAACCAGTTGGTCGTCAGGGAGTACCCAGTTGGTCCCCAGGGAGTACCCGGTTGGTCCTCGGGTAGTAACCAGTTACTACCTGGGAGGTAACGATAACTCCCTGGGGAGTCAACGTAACTTCCCGGGCGAATGAATTGAAAAAAGCGAAACCTTGACAAAGCCAGTTCCCTGTACTATGCTTTTCATCAGCAATCGCCTGGTTCCCGGGGAAAATGGAGGAGTGATATGGATCAGCAGAAGACGCGCTACGATTGGGAAAACCCCGGTATCATCGCCCGGAACAAAGAACCCGGCCATGCCCTGGCTCTTCCCTATGATTCTGAGGAAGACGCCATTGCCGCCGCCGGGAATCTGAGCGGCGCCGCCGCGCCCTACAAGCTTTCCCTGAACGGGACCTGGAAGTTTCGCTATGTTACCGGCCCGGAGCCCCCGGACGGCGCCGAGGACCCGGCCCTGGACGACGGGGCCTGGGACGATATAAGGCTGCCCGGGGTCTGGCAGCTTGCGGGTGAGGGCGGTCCGGGCAGCTATGGCAAGCCCTGGTACTACGCCAACTCCTATCCCCAGGCCATGGGCGTCAAACGCCGGGAAATTCCCCGGATAAGCCACGCCCTCCAGGAGATTGGGGTCTACCGCCGTTGTTTTAGCCTGCCGGAAAACTTTGCCGGCAGGACGGTCTACCTCCACTTCGGCGCGGCCAAGGCAGCTCTGCGCGTGGCGGTGAACGGCTGCTTCGCGGGCTATTCCCAGGGCTCCATGACCCCCCACGAGTTCAACGTAACTCCCTACCTCAGGCCGGGAGAGAACCAGATCAGCGCCACGGTCTGGCGTTATTCCGACGGCAGCTATCTGGAGGACCAGGATATGTGGTTCTTGAGCGGTATCTACCGGGAGGTTTACCTCTACGCCGAGCCGGTCCTGCATATTCGGGATTTTTTTATGCGGGCCAGCTTTGATGATGCCCTGGAGGCCACGGCCCTGCTCAGTATCTCCCTTAAAAATGATGCTGCGGCTCATACCGGGAGCGACGTGAGAGTCCGGGCCTGGATACCGGAGCTGGGGATCAGCCTGGGGGAACGCAGCCTGAGGGTGCAGGCCGATACAGAGATCTGTTTTACGGCGCCGGTTCCGGGCGTCCGGCTTTGGAGCCCCGAAACGCCTCATCTCTACACGGTGGTCATCGCCCTGATCCTGAACGGCGATACCGCCGGCCCGGGGAGCTATAAGGCCTTTCGCTATGGCTTTAAGCAGGTAGCTATCCGGGGGAACCTGCTCCTGCTGAACGGGAAGCGGCTCATTATCCGGGGGGTTAACCGCCACGATTTTGACCCCGGCCGGGGCTGGGTCTTAAGTGATGAACGCTACCGCCAGGACCTGGGCATCATGAAGCGGCTCAACATCAACGCGGTCCGTACGAGCCATTACCCCAACGATCCCCGGTTCTACGATCTCTGCGACGAGTACGGCGTCCTGGTGCTGGACGAGACGGATCTGGAATCCCACGGGGTACGGAAATTTCTCCCCGGGAGCGATCCCCGCTGGACGGCGGCCTGTGTGGACCGTATCAGCCGGATGATCCTTCGGGACCGGAACCACGGGTCTGTTTTTTTCTGGAGTCTGGGAAACGAGGCTGGCTCCGGGGAAAACTTTCGCCTCATGCGCCAAGCTGCGGAACTGTTGGACCATACCCGGCCCTTCCATTACGAGGGGGAGCACAAGAGCGCCAGCTCCGATGTGATCAGCCGCATGTACCCCAACCCTAAATTGTTAAAGCGGCTTGCGGAGCAGAAAACGGTCCGGACCATACCGGTAGTCTCGGGCTTCAGCGAAGACAAGCCCGTTCCGCAGGCCCTCTACAAGACTATGCCGGTGATGTTCTGTGAATACGCTCATTGTATGGAAAACAGCCTGGGGAACTTCCACGAGTTCACCGATGCCTTTGAACACTACCCCCACCTGTGCGGCGGCTTTATCTGGGACTTTGTGGATCAGTCCATCCGCCGCCCGGGCCCGGAAGGGGACCAATGGCTCTACGGTGACGATTTTTCCGAAGCCTACGACCCGGTGAACGGGCTCAAGAGGCGCATGTTCACGGGGAGCAACCGCTACTTCTGTGCCAACGGTATCATTGCCGCAGACCGCAGCCTGCATCCGGCGGCCCAGGAAGTAAAGCACTGCTACCAGACCCTGCGGATCCTTCCTGCGGACACGAGCGCTGACCCCGGCGGCGCCAGCGTCGGTCCCGGCGCTGGCCTCTGCCGGTTCATCGTCAAAAACAATCAGATGTTTAAAGACCTTGCAGGGTTCAGGCTCCTCTGGCAATTGAGCGCCGGCGGTATCGGAGCGGGGGAGGGGGAAGTTCCCCCGGAACAATTCGCGGATATTGCGCCGGGAACGGAGCGGGAGCTGAGCCTGCAAATCACCCTCCCCGAAGGCGCCGAAACCGTGATCACCTTCCGCTGGCTGCTCCGGGATGCCTTCCCCTGGGCCGGCGCCGCTTACGAGACGGCCTTTGACCAGATCATTCTCCAGGGGCCGGGCCTGTCCGTACCCAGGTCCGGCCTGCCCGTACCCAGGCTGAACCGCCGGGGCGATACCCTGGAGCTGGAGGCCGGTCCCTGCCGCTATACCTTTGCCGGGGGGATGTTGACGAGCCTCCGCCGGGAGGACCGGGAATACCTGGCCGCCCCCTTGGGGCCGAACTACTACCGCGCTCTGACGGACAACGACCGGGGAATCGCCAACTTTAACCAGGCCCTGGCCCGCTTTACCACGCCCCCGCGGTGGAAGCCCGATGGCAGGGAGCGCTGTACCGGCATGGAGATTGCCGGGACCGGGGATAGTTTCAGGCTCATCATAGGCTGGAAGCATCCGCTCCTGCGCCGGGCAGAGACCCGTTATACGCTTTATGGGGACGGTTCTGCGGAGATCGAGCATGTTGCGGTGTCAAAGCGGCTTCCTATGCTGCGCTGCGGCATCAGTCTGGGCCTTCCCCCGGCCTTCGATACTGCCGAATGGTACGGCCGGGGGCCGGAGGAGAACTACCCGGACCGAAAGACTGGCTCTCCTCTGGGGCGCTACCGCTTCTCCCTGGAGGCCCTGGAACACCGCTACATGCGGCCCCAGGAAAACGGTACCCGTACCGATGTCAGGACCCTTGCCCTGTCCGGCCCCGGGGGAACGCTCCGGGTGTCCGATCTTTCGGGCCGGGGTTTCAGCTTCAGCGCCCGGCCCTACTCCGAGGAGGCCCTGGACGCGGCAGAGCATCTCCACGAACTTAAACGGGAGGACCGGTTCACGGTAACCATCGACGGGGAAATGTGCGGGGTGGGCGGCGACTTTCCCGGTATCGCCGCCCTGCACGAGCAGTACGTCCTTAAGGCCGGGCAGGAACACCGTCTGCATATCCTGTTGGAGCCCGGAATTGGGTAATTTGTATACAGTCTTATCCGCTGGGTAATCTTTACACAGGCAAATCGAGGCAAAGCCCCTGAAACTGCCTTATAAAGGCGTCAATTTTAGAGCCTGCTCAGTTGGCACGAAAATTGCTAATTACACGGTATGGGTGGCAACTATTTTAGGCGCTATGAGAAGAAATACCAGCTCAATGCCTTTCAGTATTACGAGCTCTCGGAGTCCCTCAAGGGCCTGGCCGAGACGGACGAGTACGGGTTTTCCGACATCTATTCCCTATACTTTGATACGGAGGATTACCGCATCATGCGGCGCTGCATAGACGCCAAGGGTTACAAGGAAAAGCTCCGGCTCCGGGCCTACGGGCTGCCGGGTCCTGAGGGCTGGGTCTATCTGGAACTCAAGAAGAAGCTCCAGGGGCTCACCTATAAACGGCGGCTGCCCCTGCGCTACGGGGAGCTTGCGGCCTATCTTGATGAGCGCTGCGCGCAGCAGCAATACGGTCAGATAGATAACGAGATTGATTGGTTCATCAGGACCCACCGGCCCGGCCCCCGGTTCCAGGTAGCCTATAAACGGCTCGCCCTGCGGGGTATTGAGGACCCGGAGTTCCGGGTTACCTTTGACAGCCATATCCGCTGCTGTCCTTCGGGGCTTGATTTTGCCGGCAGTAATACGGTTCCCATGATCGGCGCCGGGGAATATATCATGGAGATCAAATGTATTGCTGCCATTCCCGGCTGTTTGAGCCGGCAGCTATCGGCGCTCAGGATTTTCCCGGTATCCTTCTCCAAGTCGGTGAGGGCCTACGGCCTCCTCTGCGGGAAGCCCCCGGTCTTTGACGAGTGCCTCTATGCGGCGCCTATGATGGCCTAGGGACACGTTATGATAAACGATACAAGGAGCGTATATGTTTGAAAATGTTCTAGGCCCTGTTGATATGAGCCTGCAAGGCATGGTGGTCTGTGTCCTCCTGTCATTAGTCCTGGGGGTCCTGACCGGCATGGTGCATACCTTCCGTAACAGTACCAACAAAAACTTTGTCATCACCCTGGCGGTGCTGCCTTTCATTGTGCAGGCGGTCATCCTGGTGGTGAACGACAATATTGGTACGGGCATCGCGGTGATGGGGGCCTTCAGCCTGGTCCGGTTTAGGTCCTTCCCGGGAACGGCCCGGGAGATTGCCGGCATCTTTCTGTCCATGGCGATCGGCCTTTTGACCGGCGCGGGCTATGCCCTCTTTGCACTGATCTTTACCCTGGTGGCCAACGGGATGATTATGCTCTTCGTGGTCCTGCGCTTTGGCGAAGGGGAAAGCCGGCTGAGGTATCTCAAGATCACGATCCCCGAGGACCTGGATTACGCCCAGGTCTTCCAGGACCTCTTTGCCCGGTATACGGTCAGGACCAGCCTTGAACAGGTACGGACCACCAACATGGGCAGCCTTTACGAGCTTCGTTACCTGGTGGCCCTGCGGGACGAGAATCAGGAAAAGGCCTTTCTTGACCAGATTCGTATGCGGAACAGTAATCTGTACATCAATTGTACCAGAACCAAAACCTTTATCAGCGAAGAATTATAGGAGGATATCATGAATCGTGTAGTACCGGGTTTTGTCAGAGTTTTCTGTGTGGCATTATTGAGCCTGTTGATTTCCTGCACGGCGGCCTCCGCCCAGGCGGCCTCTACCCAGACAGCTCCCGCTCAAACGGCTCCTACTCAAACAGCTCCCGCCCAGACAGTTAGCGGCAGCCCTGATTTCGCGGATACCGCCAAGGACCGCAACGTGGCAACGTCCGCATCGGCCCTGGCGATTAATCTTGCCGACGGGGCCAGCACGACTGCGGCCCGGAGCGGCGTAGCTATCAACAACAGCACGAATACTATCACCATCACCGCACCGGGGACCTATGCCCTGCGGGGCGCCTTAAGCAACGGGCAGGTCATCGTGGACGTGAACGGGGACCTGTTCCTCGTGCTGAACGGTGTGAGTATTACTTCCCGTACCGGTGCAGCCCTGGCCATTTTTGGGAGCGCTAAGAAGGTAATCAGCCTCGCCGCAGCTACGGCGAATACCCTAACGGATGCGGCCAGCTACAGCAGCTTCTACCAGGATGATGAGCCCAATGCAGCCCTCTTTGCCAAGAACGACCTTACCATCAACGGTACGGGGAGCCTGACGGTCAAGGGGAACTACAACAACGGTATCGCTTCCAAGGACGAGCTCAAGATCATGAGCGGCGTCATCACGGTTACTGCCGCCGGAGCGGCCCTCAAGGGAAACGACGCCCTGATCATTCGCGGGGGAACGATCACGACTAACTCCACCGGGGACGGTCTCCACAGCGACGTCGCCATACTGATTTCCGGGGGGACCCTTTCCATCGCCACAGACGACGACGGTATCCACGCCGATGAATCGGTGCAGATCGAAGGCGGCGCTATTAATATCAGCAAGTCCAAGGAGGGCATTGAAGCCGCCCAGGTAAACATCAGCGGGGGCGTCATCGGTATCGTTTCCAGTGACGACGGCATTAACGCTGCGGACGGTTCCGGCGGCAACTTCCCCGGCATGGGCGGCAGGGCGGCCGGCGGCCGGGGCGGCAGGGCGCCCAATAACGCGCCGGCGGCTCCGGGCCTTCCCCCAGTATCCGGCGCAGGTACCCCCGCCACGGCCATAGCGCTGACCATTAGCGGCGGCATTATTACGGTGAACTCCGGCGGCGACGGCCTCGACTCGAACGGTTCCCTCTTTATTTCCGGGGGAACCATCATCGTTCACGGCCCCAGCAATTCCGGTGATAGCGCCCTGGATGCAGACGGCCGGATCCAGATCTCAGGAGGCTCCCTGCTTGCCGCCGGAGCCTCCCGCATGGCCCAGGCGCCGGATCAGAGCTCTAGCCAGCCGAGCATTACCATCAGTTTTAGGACGCTCAGGGCCGCAGGCAGCCTGATCAGCATTAAGGATAGTACCGGCAAGACCCTGGCCGAGTACCGGGCGCTCAAATCCTTCCAGTCTCTGGTGGTCAGTCTCCCGGCGCTGAGTACCGGCGCAAGCTATTCAATCTATGTGGACAATGTCAGCGCCGGTACGGTGCGGCTTTCCAATATGGTTACGACGGTCTCGCTCTGATTTGTGGAGGGAAGCGCCGATTGCGGCATACATGCCGTCAGTCCCGTAAGCGGTTCAGCCCTGCCTGGGCTTCGGCGTAGGAGGGGTTGAGCCTGAGGGCCCGCTCGTAGGCTTCGATGGCCGGGGCATGGTCTCCGGCGGCCTCCCGGACCGAGCCCAGACGGTACCACCAGAGGGCCGGGCTGGGATCCAGCCGGAGGGCGGTGGTGTAGGCAATATCGGCGTGGAGGTACTTCTCCTGGAGCCGGTACATTTCACCGATGAAGAAATAAGCCACCGGGGCCCGGTCCCCCTGGGGCAGGGCGTTTACGTAGCGCTGCATGTACCGGAGGGATTCCTCCCAGTTGGGGAGGTAGAAGTAGGCCTCCCCCATAGTCTCGATGATCCGGTAATCCACCCCAAGCCGCAGCCCTGCCGCCCCCCGGCTGATCACGTCGGCGTATTTCTGCTGCCGTTGCAGGGTCCAGGTCAGGGCGGCGTAGGTATCAAGGTTGGCCGTTCCCCGGTTAATCTCGTCCATAGCCAGCCGCGCCGCCTCGTTGTAGTAGCGGTTTGCATCGGTCATTTGCCCCCGGGCCTCCAGATCCCGCCCCGTACGGTAGTTCTCTATGGCGGCTGCGCCGGTTGCGGCCGGTGTTTGGCCCGTCAAGGCAGGTAACTGGATACAAAAAAGTATGATAAGCAGCGCGCCGCGTCCACGCCTTGGTAAGATCATACCCCCACTATGTCTGTTTTGAGCGATTTGCGCAAGAGCCGCCGCGAGCCTTTCCCGCGCCGCCCCGGCAGCCCTGGCCCGGGAACTCCCGGGCTGGGCGGCCCCTGATTCGTTGCGAAGGGTACGCCCCTTGGGGCGGAACTAAAGGTATGTACCCTGAGTCAAATGCCTTACGAGAACAACCATACCCCGCTGCTTGCGCTAAACTTGACCCATAATTTTCCAGAAAAGATGATATAATTCCTGAAAAGCCTACAACTCTGGGAGGGGAATATGGCAGAGGAGAAAATATTCGACATGGAAGAAGAATTTGCAGGGA
>JAITON010000172.1 GCA_031289935.1 Treponema sp. | reverse complement strand
GACCGGATCGAGGTATACGGCGGCTCCGAGCAAGGGCTTTGCCTGGGGATCTACGACTTTCTGGCTGCGCTGGGCTTTTCCTGGCCCGGTCCCGGCCGGGAGGATGCCCCCAGGCCCTCCCCGGCGGATTCGCCGCGCTATCCTCTGTCGCGGCCCTGGGCCAACGGGCCCCTGGCAAAGGACCCGGTGGAGCTTAAGCGTCTGGTCCTCCCCACCGGAAAGCCCCCCGGGAATTGGGAAGCTCTCCTGGCCTGGGCGATCAGAAACCGTTTCGACGCCCTGGTACTGCCCCTTGGTTTCGGGAACGGCCCCCTGGCGGCGTTTCGGGGAAACGAGCGCCGGGTTCTGGAGAAACTTCCCCGGCTCTGCAGCGATTATGGGCTCACCCTGGAGGTCGGCGGCTGGGACCTTTCCCTGCTCGTTCCCCGGCGCTATTTTATGTGGAACAAAGAACTTTTCCGCATGGAAGCGGGCCGGCGGGTGCGGGACCATCAATTTTGCCCCACCAATCCCGGCGCCATCAGGCTCATCCAGGAGGAGGCCGCCCGGTACTTTCGCGCCCGGCCGGGCGTGGGAATCTTCCACCTCTGGCCGGACCATGGGGCCGAGGGGGCCTGGTGTTCCTGCCCCACTTGCCGGGCCTTTAGCCGGGAGGAGCAAAACCGCATTGCCGTGAATGCCGCCGCCGATGTCCTGGCCGGTATCAGGCCCGGCGCCCGGCTCTCCTACTACGAGGACTCGGATATCCCCTCCGGCATCAATCCCCGGCCCAATATGTTCAGGCTCAATCAGCTTACGAGCTGCGTAACAACCCTTAATCGGTGATGATGATGGCCCCAAAGACCAGGGCTTTGTCCCCGGTATTCCTGACCCCGTGGGATGCTCCCCCGCCGGTAATGAGCAGGTCTCCGGGCCCCACCGGATATTCGCTCCCATTGTCGTTTACCAGCCCCGCGCCTTCCCGGAAGTAGAAGTACTCCGTCTCGCCGCAATGCTGATGATAGCCGATGGAGGCCCCCGGCGGCAGATTAATCTCCGCCAGGAACCGGAGGCGCCGCGTTGGGTCCCCCGCCGTGTAATGGTAAAGGCTGGCCGTCCCCACACCGCCCCGCATCTGAGGCTTCTCTTCCAGCCTCGTCTCAGTTTTCCGTACAATCATGGCCGCTATACTATACTAAAAGGCCGGAGATGGCTACTATAGCAATGATGAAACAAGCTCCCCCGGTTCCCCGGCCCCCGGTGCCCCTGGTCTATCCTATCCTCCTCAGCGTCCTGGCGGCGCTGGCCCTGGTCATTGCCGGGGGGACGGTCTACGCGCTGGTCTTCCGGGGCCCGGCCGTAAACAGCCCCCCGGAAACATTCCCCGCCGCCGTCTCCACCGGAACGGGGGCCCGCACTTTCGCGAGCCTCGGCCAGATACGGACTTTGACGCAGGATGCTTCCACGGTAATCCTCTCTATCGCCTTCCCCTATGATGCGGGCGACCGGGCCTTTACCGAGGAACTGTCCGCCCGGATCGAGGACTTCCGGGCCCTTTCGGTGGAATACTTTGCCGCCTGTTCCGTCGCCGGTCTGGGTCCCGGCTCCGAGGGGACGATCAAGCAAGAGCTCCTGGAACGTTTTAACGCCGTCCTCAGGCTGGGGCAGATTGAGGCCCTCTACTTTAGCGATTATATGATTATCGAATAGAGCCGTCGCTTACTGAGACTTGCCTAGGGAGGCGCTGGTTAACTTATATGCCGTGGCATACATACCAAGCCCGGTTGCATACATCAGCGCTTCCTCGGGGGAGCGGCCCATGCAACTTTTCCCCCATCATCGTGTCGAAATATAGACAAGCGGGCGGCAGTGGGATATAGTTGCCCTGAGGAGCCATTTATGGAACAGGTAACTTCCGCCGCTGCTCAGGTCGTTGTCTCCGTGATACCCATTGTGGGGATTGTGGTCGGCTCGGTGGTGGTCTTCTTTTATCTGCTCTGGCAGCACCAGCGCAGAACCTTTTTGATCAAGAGCGGGCAGTATACCCGGCCCGATTTTGATTTGATGTCCTTCAGCCTTATGGCGGGGCTGCTCCTGGGCATTGTGGGTTTGGCCTTGACCATCTTCCTTGCTCTGCTCCAGGGCTTGGACTATGTTCTTTTGGGCGGAGTCATTCCCCTTTCAATGGGGGTCGGTCTGTTGACCTATTACGTGATCAAGCGCTTCGACCGGTCCTGATATGGAGGAATTGCAGGAGCGCGTCCAGGCGGATTCAGTCCTGGCGGATCCGGAGGATTCCCTTATTGCCGGGGATGAGCTGGTGGCCGCCCAGGTGGTATCGGGTCAGACCGGCCGGTTCCGGATCCTGGTAAAGCGGCATGAGCGGGCGGTCTACGGTATGGGCCTCGGCTTCTTCCGTAATACCGAAGACGCTACGGATTTTTGCCAGGAGGTCTTCCTCAAGGCCTTTAGGAACTTGAGGCTTTTTGAGGGCCGCTCCCGGTTTTCTACCTGGCTCTACAAGATCGCTTATAATACGGCGGTCAACGGGATTCAGCGCCGGAAGGAGTACCGGAGCCTGGCGGAAGAGGACCGGATCCCCGGCGGCGAAAGTCCCGAACGGATCATGCTCCGGGAGGCGGTCCGGGAGGCGGTTCGGGAGGCGGTCAAGGATCTGCCCGAACGCTACCGTCTCTGCGTGGATTTGTTCTTTTTTTACGACCGGTCCTATCAGGAGATTGAGGGGATTACGGGCTTTCCGGTAAACACGATTAAATCCCACGTGTTCCGGGCCAAGAAAATTCTCAGGGAGAAACTTGAAGGCTTAATGGAAGGAGGCCTGGAATGAATTGCCGGAACTTGATGCACAAAATGGACGAGGGGGATACGTCCCTTCTGATCAGGCTGGAGGTCGCTCTGCACCTGTTCTTTTGCTCCCGTTGCGCTGCCCGTATCGCCCTGCTTGAGGCTGCGGAGGATCTGATGCGGACCGGCTTCTTCCCCGAGGACAGCGCCCTGGAAAAGTCCCTGGAGGATGCCGTCATGGGCCGTATCGCTGCGGAATACGGGGACCAGCCCTTTGAGGAGCCGGATATCCCTGCGGAAATCTCCCTCCGCCGCTGGGTGGTCTCCGGCTTTGTGCTGCTCCTTTCCCTGGCCACGGTGATCTTCGGCCTGGACTTTGACCGGGTGGCTGCTTCTTACGGTAGTTCCTACCTGCTTCCCGTGGGCATCACCATCGGGGTGGTTATCACGGGCTACGGCGCCATGTTCATCGGCAGCCACCTCAAGGAGCTTGCGGAACGGTTTGGCCTTCGTTAGCGTTTCGCTTTGCCATGTTTCGTACCTCTTTGTTCCTTAACGAGTTACTGCGAATTTGGCAGGGCCTTCAAAACTCTATACCATGCCCTGAATCACTTTGCTTGTGTAAACAACCAATCCCGCAGGCCTTCTATGCTGTAGGCAACTTGCCAGGTATAGGTGTGGCTGCCGCCTTGCAGCACCGTATAGTTGATATTGCCGCCTTCCGCGAGCATCCTGTTCACATCGGATGCAAGTTCCAACGCGCTTGCCCCCCCATCCCAGGTGGCTCTGCTGATTTTCGCGCCCTTGGCTGCCAGTATAGCCAGACTCGCGTTCATGCCGGGATACGCTTTAGTATCCCCTTCCGAAACAACAATCCACAGATTCGCCGCTGACAATACCGACATCGCGTTCGGGTCCCACTGACCGGCGACCAGGAGCGATGCCGCAAACAGGTCCGGATACTTGATATTCATAGCAATAGAAGTCATACATCCCATTGATTGCCCGGTTGTATACAACCGGTCCGTATCAAGCGAGTACTGGGTCTCCAATAACCGGATCAGATCCACCGTCATGTCCATATACTCAGTGGTCTCGGAATTGTCATTGGCGATGACCGTATGGTATTGCGGCGCGAGTACAAAGCATTCGTGTTTTGCCTGTTCGGACGGGGTAGCCCAGATAACGGCTCCCAGCCCCTGCGTTAAGGTTTTATCGTGCTGCGGGCCGCTCACGCCGGCGTCGTGGATAAACAGAACCAGGGGATAGGACTTGGCCTGGTCATAACCCTTGGGCACATACAAATTGTACATCAGCGTTGCCCCGGTTTGCGGATCGGTATAATCAAGCCGTAAGAAGTCGTCCACTACCACATTGATAACCCGGTCATTCCCCATGGCGCCGGAATCCGGGCTGTAGGTTTCCCCATCCGTGGTGATAAGCGGGCCTGCCTGGGTTACCGACACCCTTATAGGTTCAGGCTCTGCGCTTTGTGTTTCGTCCACCGGCGGCGCGTCTCCGCCCGGCCCCATGCCGGGATCGTCGCCCGGGCTGCCGCCTACAGGCCTGCCCGGGCCCGCGCCAGGACCGCCGCCTTCAGGCCTGCCCGCGCCCGCGCCGAAGCCGCCGCCTGCATCAATAACAGAATCCACGGCAAGCTCGATAATGACATAATTGCCGTCGGTTCCCTGTGCGGCCTTCGCGGCCGACGTATTGGCGTACACCTTGGGTACGGTGTGGCCGTCAACGGCGAAGGAGGCTGCCGAAAGCCCTTCGTTCTTGATGCTTTTGGTATATTCAACCGCTACAGCCGTTACCTTCTGCCCGTCCCCATAGACTTCCGTAATTGCGGTGACGCTTTTCACCCGCCCAC
>JAITON010000157.1 GCA_031289935.1 Treponema sp. | reverse complement strand
GTATTTACCACTCATCGCGCATCTTCCTGATGATTTGTGCGCTGTCCCCCGCAAACGCGGGACTGTCTTTCAGGCAGCCATAAAACTCATCGAAGTGTTGTTGGAAGCTGCTTTGCGGCAATGCCTCAATTTGCGGCGCCGTTCCCTGAAGGGGAACGGACGCTCCGCGGTGCAGCGTGATAACGAGTTTCATTTCCGCCTCGCCGGTGGGGGTGTCCCGGGGCAAATCCAGATGCAGCCGCCGGTCGGCGGGGATGGTTACGGTTTGTTGTATGGTCATGGGAATAGCATAGCGTGGAAGCGGGAAGAGAGCAAGGGAGCGCACGCAGAGGCGCCAGGCACGGTTGTGTCAGCCCCCGGTAAAGCGTGACCCGCTACAAAGTACACGCTTCCACGCCCGGAGGAAGCCCTGGATACGCTGGCAAACAGCGTATTGACCTATGCGGTGTCCTCCCGGCATCATTCGACGCAGCCATCCTAGAGATGTTTATCAGTCAAGTTACCTTTGAGAGCGCTAAAACAAACGAAGAGACCCTCAAAGGGCCAAGGGCGCTACAATGGCCTCCACCGGGACGCCCACAAACCCCGTATCAAGAACGGTCTTCCCCACTTCGGCGTCCATTACTCACGAAAGCCTGGCCGCCTGCTCTTGTTTCACCCGGTAGGCCACGATCTCACCGATGAAGAGCCGGTGATAATCCTTGTCCGGGTAGTTGGCCTCGATTTGAGGGTCGAGGAAGTGCGCCGGGTCGATGTCGTGGGTGTAGAGTTTCCGGCAGAACAGGAGCTCCGAGGCTTCGGCGAATCCGACGCCTCCGGCAACGGGACTCCCCGCCACGGAGCGAAGGCCCCCAAAGCAGAGCGGGCTTAAGCCTGCGGCAGCAGCCTTGTCGGTGTCCCGGCCGCTTTTGGTCCCGCAGACTTCCAGGGCCTTGTGGTATTGTTTATCAAAGAAGGCAAGGCTAAAGAGGCTGCTCTGGTTAAAAAACGCAAAAGAATGCCGCCCGGGCCGGACATAGACCTGGGCCACGTTCTTCCCCCAGAGCACCCCGAGGCCGCCCCAACTGGCGGTCATAGTGTTCCAGTTCCCCTGGCCGGCGGAAATGTCCCCGGCGGAGATGAGTATCCACTGGTCCCCGATGCGTTCAAAGGGGGTTCCCCTAAATGCCCGGATATCCTGTTCTATCCACTCCCGCCCTGCCGGAACCGCTGCCTGCTGTTTCATGTATAGCTCCTTGTGTCCTCACATAGTGAGCGCTCACTATAGCATGACCGCGCCGCATCGTCAATCACCGCCTGGCTATACTTTTTCCCCTGGTCCTGCTATGCTGATAAACCTATGGCAACGCTGTTCCTTATACTGATCTACCTGAGCTTTATCGGTCTGGGGCTGCCGGATTCCCTGCTGGGGGCCGCCTGGCCGGTAATGCGGCTGGACTTTAGCGCACCGGTGGATGCCGCAGGGCTTGTGTTTGTGATCATTTCCGGGGGCACCATCCTGAGCAGCCTTCTTGCCGGCTGGGCGCTGCGCCGTTTCGGTACGGGCAGGGTTACTGCGCTGAGCGTTGTCCTGACCGCAGGGGGCCTCCTGGGGTCTTCGCTGGGCCATTCCTTCTGGCATCTCATGCTGATGGCCGTTCCCCTGGGGCTCGGGGCGGGGTCGGTGGATTCGGCGCTGAACAACTACGTGGCCCTCCACTACAAGGCCCAGCACATGAGCTGGCTCCACTGTTTTTGGGGCGTGGGGGCCTTTACGGGGCCCCTTATCATCGGAGCCTTCCTCCGGGACGAGGGCAACTGGCGGGGGGCCTACCGGAGCCTGGGCCTGATCCAGGGGGCCATTGCGGCGATCCTGCTCCTGTCCCTGCCCCTCTGGCGGGCTCGCGGCGGGGAGGCCGGGGCGGCGAAGACGCCTGCGGTACAACAGCGGGGGGTCCTCTCTATACCGGGGGTTCCCGAAGCCCTTATTACCTTTGCCCTCTACTGTTCCTGCGAGTATACCGTCGGCCTCTGGGGGGCCAGCTTCCTCACGGAACTCCGGGGCTTCAGCAAGGCCGCTGCGGCCAGCGCCGTGGCCCTGTACTACGGGGGGATCACCATCGGGCGGTTCTTCGCGGGCTTCCTGTCCATGCGTTTTCCCGGGGAGAAGCTGATACGGGGCGGCCTCTGCGTCATCCTCTGCGGAGCAGCAGTATTACTGCTGCCTTTACCGGGTTACTTTGCTCTGGGGGGGCTGCTCCTGGTGGGCCTGGGCTGTTCCCCGGTCTTTCCGGCCATGCTCCAGCTTACCCCCAAGCGTTTCGGGGCGGAAAACTCCCCCCAGATCATCGGCCTCCAGATGGCCTCGGCGTATACGGGCATCACCCTTATCCCGCCCCTGGTAGGAGTTCTGTCGGCCAACACGTCCATGCTCGCGGCCCCTATCATGATTGCGATCTATGCGGCAGTAATGCTGTTCACATCGGAACAAATAAACCGTAAATGCACAAGGAGTATGCAGCATGAAGGATAAGATTTTCCAGCTTATTGATGAGAGCGAAGCCCTGGCGGTGGAGCTTGAAACGGAACTGACCAAACGCCCGGCCATTGCCCCTGATTCCGGCGGCGAGGGGGAGCTTGACAAGTGCGAATTCCTGGCCGGCTGGCTCAGGAGGCAGGGCATCACCGCTCTTGAGCGCTATGACGCCCCGGACCCCCGGGCCAAGGGCGGCGTCCGGCCCAACCTGATCGCTACTATACCGGGCGGGGACGAGGGCAGGGAAAGCCGGCTCTGGATCATGAGCCACCTGGACGTGGTACCGCCGGGTGAGGCCGGGCTCTGGACCAGCGATCCCTGGACCCTGGTCTGTAAAGATGAGGGCCCCCTGGGGAAGCGGCTCATCGGCCGGGGGGTGGAGGACAACCAGCAGGGCCTGGCCTCCTCGGTAACAGCGGCCCTGGCCCTCATCAAAGCCGGGGCCCGGCCCGGCCGGACCGTAAAACTGCTCTTTGTGGCCGATGAGGAGAACGGCAGCGCCTACGGTATTCGGTGGCTGTTACAGAACCAGGGCAAGACTATCCCCCGGCTCTTCAACCAGGATGATATGGTGCTCATCCCCGACAGCGGAGACCCCAAGGGAGAAACCATCGAAATTGCCGAGAAGAACATCCTCTGGCTCAAGGTTCTGACCAAGGGCCGGCAGGCCCACGGTTCCCGGCCCGACCAAGGGGCCAACGCCCATCTTGCCGGGGCGGATCTGGCAGTGCGGCTCCACGAGGGCCTTTCGGCAAAGTTTGCGGGCCGCGATTCCCTTTTCGAGCCTGACTATTCCACCTTCCAGCCCACCAAGAAGGAATCCAACGTGCCCAACGTCAATACAATCCCCGGCGAGGATGTGTTCTACATGGATATGCGGGTACTGAACCGGTATCCCCTCAAGGCGGTACTGGCCGAGACGGACCGCATCAAGGCCGGGGTGGAGGCTAAGTACGGTGTTACCGTAAGCTGCGAGGCCCTCCAGGCCGGGGAATCCCGGGCTACGTCTGCGGACGCCCCGCTGATCACCCTGCTGTCCAAGGCGGTGCAGGAAGTCTACGGGGTCAAAACCCGGTGCATCGGTATCGGGGGTGGTACCGTGGGGGCCTACCTTCGCAACGAAGGCATCGCGGCGGCGGTCTGGAGCCGCCTGGACGGGACCGCCCATCAGCCCGACGAGTACACCAGGCTCGACAACATCCTGGGGGATGCCAAGGTGATGGCGGTACTGATGCTGTGAAGGTCTTCATCGCCGACGCCCATCCCGCGGAGGATTCCTGCGGCGGGTCTTTGGGGCCGGTATCGGGGCGGCGGACTAGTATGGGCGGTTCCCCTCTGATAACCGCGCCCGATAAGCTGCCGCCCCTGCTGGCCGCTTCGGTACGCGATGATGAGGCGGCCTGGATTGGGGAGCTTCGCCGCCGGGGCCTGCTCCCCTTTGCGGTAACCCCCCACTTCGCTTCCCTGGCAGGGCCTGAGCGGGATGACCCCATCCGCCGGCAGTTCTTTCCCGACCCCCGTGAAGCCCTGCCAGACCCCTTCGCCCTGGATGATCCCCTGGGGGAGGCCCATTACCGGGCGGCCCCCCGGCTGGTACACCAGTACCGGGACCGGGCGCTGCTCCTGGCCGGGGGAAGCTGCGCGGGTTACTGCCGCCATTGCTTCCGCCGGGTCTGGATGGCCGGGCCCCAGGGCTTTGCGGGCAGTACGGCGGGTTCTGACCATGAGCTTGCCCCCGAACTGGCCTATCTCCGCGTCCACGGTGAAATCCGGGAAATCCTGGTCTCTGGCGGCGATCCCCTGACCGCGGACGACGGGAGCCTCGCCGGGCTCTTCCGGCAGATCCGGGAGGCCCGGCCGGAAACGGCGCTACGGGTCTGTACCCGCCTTCCCGTTACCTGCCCCCAGCGGCTGGGGCCGGATACCCTGGAACTGTTCCGGCAGTACCATCCCCTGCGGCTGGCAGTCCACATCAACCATCCCAGGGAACTTGCGCCGGCAGCCCGCGCATCTTTCGCAGCCTGTACTGCCGCAGGTATCCCGGTGCTGGTACAAACGGTGCTGCTCCGGGGGATCAATGACCGCGTGGAAACTCTGTCAACACTGTTCCGGGAATGCCGGTCCCTGGGGCTCAGCCCCTACTACCTTTTCCAGATGGATCTTGCCCCGGGAACGGCCCACTTCAGGGTGCCGCTGGGGGAGGGGCTTGCGCTCTACGCCCAATTGGCACAGAGCCTGGCAAAGGATCCAGGCGGAACGCTCCCGCCCTATGCCGTGGACCTCCCCGGTGGTGGCGGGAAGATACGCCTGGGCCCCGAAGCGGTCGCCGGGGAGCGGGATACACCGGCGGGCCGGGTCTGCCTGCTGCGAGGCCCCGGCGGCCGGCTCTGGCCCTATCCGGTTAGCTAGTAGTCT
>JAITON010000151.1 GCA_031289935.1 Treponema sp. | reverse complement strand
CAACAATTCTCACCGTTACGGCGGTCTCTACGGTGGACGGCACAAAGAGCGACACGGCAACGGTTACCGTTGTCAGGTCTGAGGGCCAGATGTAGCTTGGCGGGAGATGTCTTTGCGCGACATCTCCCGAACCGGCCATTGAAAAAACCCCGGGCCTGTGGTATACTCAGCGCACTATGGCGCGGGAACAGATCGCCCCTACAAAAAGCAACCTCATCAGAGTCAAGGAACGGCTGGCCACGGCCGAGGAAGGTTACGACCTCCTGGAGCAGAAGCGGGAAATCCTTGTTATGGAGCTCATGCATAAGGTGGAGCAGGTCAAGCTCCTGGAACGGGATATGGACGCCCGGGTGGCTACGGCATACCCGGCCTTGAAGCGGATGCTTATCGTGGCGGGCCAGGAACGGATGGATAAGCTCTCCCGGGACATCCGCTATAACTTTGATCTGCGGGAGCGCCGGGTATACGCGGCGGGAATGAACCTTCCCGGCCTGGAAGTGGGCCTGCCGGAACTGGAATTGAAGTATTCTCCGGCGAATTCATTTGCGGAAACCGATGAAACCGTGATACAATTCTTTGAGCTCCTCAAACTGCTTACCGAGCTGGCCTCGGTGAGGACTATCGCCTGGCGGCTTGCCCGGGAGGTCCGCAAGACCCAGCGCCGGGTGAATGCCCTGGAAAAGATGGTTATCCCCAGCGCCCGGGAGACCAGGGTGTATATCGAGGGAGCCCTTGAGGAGAAGGACCGGGACGCCTTTTTTTCAAGTAAACTGCTCAAAAGGAGAATGCAAGGCTGATGAAACCCCTCTTTTCCCATATTCTGGTGGCCGTTACCGGCTCCGACGCGTCTATTTCCGCCGCGAAATACGCCATAATCATGGCTAAGCAGTACCATTGCAGGCTTTCTACGGTCTATGTGGTGGACGTGGCTACTATCCGCCAGCTGAGCTTGAGTAAAATCTTTATCCAGGAAGAGAGCCAGGACTACGAGCGGAGCCTGGAGGCCAACGGGGGCCGTTACCTTTCCTTTGTGGAGGAACTGGCCCGGGCCAAGGGGGTCAAGGTGGAAAAGGAAATCCGCCGGGGCGCGGTCTACACGGAAATTCTCCGGGCCGCAGAAGAACGGAAGGCGGACCTGATCATCCTGGGGGGTTGGGAACGGGACCGCAACGCCCGGGAAATCGTCTCCCGCGCCCATCTGGAAGTGATGATTAACGCTAAATGTCCGGTGCTCGTCGTCAAGGAGCCGGATATCGGGCATTTATATAGCATTACATAAGGAGCGAACATGAGAATTGCCATTGTCAGTGCACCGGCCCAGCGGAAGGTTCCGCCGGATTATGTCCTGTCCCTTGCCAAGGGGATGGAATCTATGGGGCACCGGGTGGAGGTTATCGACGCCTGGACCGAGGCCGGGGTCCGGCTGCCGGGTTTCGACTATGTGGTGGCCGTGGCGGAATCCACCTCCCTCATCGGGGGGAAGCTGCCCGGGGCCCTTTCCAGGGTACTTTCCGTGGGGAGCAGCCTGGTGGGCAAGAAGGGGGCGGCTTTTCTCAAAAAAAAGGGCCCCTTTACCGGCAAGGCTATGGCCAACCTCATGCGGGCCATGGAAAAGGAGGGGATGATCGTCAACTGGAGCGATATCATCCTGAACGCCCCCCATGCGGAGGCCCTGGGGAAGCGTATTGGCGCTTAGGGGGCATAGGCGATCTAGTATCTGGTTTATAGAATGGAAGATTACTATTCCTTGCTCGGGGTGCCGCCTGGGGCCCCGGTACAGGATATTAAGCGGGCCTTTCGGGAAAAGGCCAAGCGGCTCCACCCCGATATTGCGGGTAAGGCCGGCGGCGAGGCTATGCGGCGGCTCCTGGCGGCCTACGAGGTGCTTGCCGATACGGAAAAGCGGGGCAAGTACGACCGCGCCCTGGGCCGGTTCCGGGAGGCCGGGGGCTTTGACTACCGGGCCTTTCTCCGGGAAAATCTGGGCGAGGGGGCCAACCGGGCCAGGCTCATCTTCTTTGACCTTATCCACCTGGAGAATGACGAGGCGGTTTCCCTCTGGCGGGAGGCCGGGGGCCTGGATTTCCCCCTGGACAAATACCTGGACCGGGAGGATTGGCTGGATTGCAGCTTTATTCTGGCGGAGGAGCTCGATAAGCGGGGGGATTACTACGGCGCCTTCAGGCTCTTTGCGGCGGTGCTGCGGGAGGAACGGCAGCGGCCCTATTTCCGGCACTTTACCGGAGAAATTGAGGCCCTCCTCAAGAACCTGGCGCGGCTCCGTTTAAGGCCGTCCCTGGACACGGGAACCTGGGCCGCCTGCCTGGAAACGCTCCTGGAACTGGGCTTTCCCTACCAGGACGAGGCCCGCTGGCAGAAATCTCTGGAGAAAATCAAGGCAAAAAGGATGCGGCAATGATACGGCTCAAAAACGCGAAACAGATTGAGGGTATTCGGGAGTCCTGTAAGCTCCTGGCGGCCATGTTCGGCGAGATCCGTCCCCTGGTAGTGCCTGGGGTAGAGACCCGGGAACTGGACATCTGGGCCCGGGACTGGATCAGGAAGGCCGGCGGCAGGCCCGCTATCCTGGGCTACGGCGACCGGAGCAACCCCTTTCCGGGGGCCCTCTGCATCTCCCTGAACGAGGAAGTGATCCACGGTATCCCCTCCCGCAGGAAGATCGCGGCGGGGGACCTGGTGTCTATCGACTCAGGCATTGACCTGGCCGGGTTTATCAGTGACAAATCCGAGACCTTTGAGGCCGGCCGGGTGAGCGAGGCGGCGGCGGCCCTGAACACGGCCACCCGGGAATGTCTCTACAAGGGTATTGCGGCGGTCCAGCCCGGCGCGAGGCTCCACCAGATAGCCCGGGCGGTCCAGAGCCACGCGGTTTCCCGGGGTTACGGGGTGGTGGAACACTATTGCGGCCACGGGGTGGGCTTTGACGTCCACGAGGATCCTCAGGTGCCCAATGTGCCCCAGGGTCCCAATCCCCGGATGATGAACGGTCTCGTGATCGCCATTGAGCCCATGATCAACCTGGGAACGGGGGACGTGGAACTCCTGGAGGACGGCTGGACCGTGGTTACCGCCGACCGCCGGCTTTCGGCCCATTGGGAGCATACCGTGGCGGTTTTTCGGGACCACGCAGAAATTTTAACCCTGTAACCTTCGGGGGCTGTTTTTTTTATTAGATTATAGATATCATCATCATAATTAGGAGTCAATAATGAATCTTATGCAAAAACTGGCATCCAAAAATTTCCTTGTTTTTAACCTGGTGCTGGCCGGTATCCTCTTTGGGTCTTCACTGGCCTTTATCTCCTTTTCCTGTTCTTCCGCCCAGGCCCGTGCCCAGGAACGGGCCCCGGTAACCATTCCCCAGGATTCCCTGGTGGTGGCCGAGGCCCTGCAAACGGTCTTCCGCTCCGTGGCGGAGAAGGTGCTCCCCTCCATCGTGGAGGTGCAGACCATTTCTGTCCAGACCAGCGGAGCCAATAGCGCCAACGGGATCCCCTGGGAATACTTTTTCAACCCCCCCCAGGCCGAGCCCAACAGCCAGGGCCAGGAATACCGGTCCACCGGCCTGGGCTCGGGCATAATCGTCCGGCAGAACCGGGACACCTACTATGTGCTGACCAACTACCATGTGGTCGAGGCGGTGGACGAGATTACCGTGGTTTCCTACAACGGCCTTGAATACGAGGCAAACATCGTGGGCACCGATGAGCGCAAGGACCTGGCCCTGGTCTCCTTCAAGACCGGCGACTATTATCCGGTGGCGGTGCTGGGCGATTCCGACACGGTTAGGGTAGGGGATATCGTTATCGCCCTGGGGAACCCCTTAGGCTATATGTTCTCGGTAACCCAGGGAATCGTCAGCGCCCTGGGGCGCCAGGGCGGTCCGGGCGGTACTATCAGCGACTTTATCCAGACCGACGCCTCTATCAACCAGGGGAATTCCGGCGGCGCCCTGGTAAATATCCAGGGGGAGGTCATCGGGATTAACGCCTGGATCGCCAGCGATAGCGGTTCCGGGTCCATCGGCCTGGGTTTTGCCATTCCCATCAACAACGCGAAACGGGCCATCGACGACCTGATCGAGGACGGTTCCATCACCTACGGCTGGCTGGGGGTATCCCTCCTGGACCCCGCCAAGGAGATTGCCCAGGCCCTGGGGGTAGAGGGCAGGAAGGGTTCCCTGGCCGTCAACGTATTCCAGAATTCCCCGGCCTATAAGGGCGGGATCCGGCCCGGCGACTATATCACCCACCTGAACGGCAGGGAAATGTCCGGCAGTAGCGCCATGACCCTGGCAGTGGGGGACCTCGTGGCCGGGGAGCAGGCGGTCTTTAGCCTGATACGGGACGGCGCCTCCCAGGATGTAACGGTCCGTATTGAGGCCCGCAGCGATGCCGTGGCCGCCGATTCGTCCAAGCTCTGGCCCGGGGTCTATGCCGCGCCCCTGACCGACGCGCTCCGGTCTTCCCTCAATATTGACCGGAATGCCCAGGGCGTGGTGGCCGCCCAGGTTAGCGCCAACAGCCCCGCCGCCGCCATGGGCCTCCAGATGGGGGATCTGATCACGGCGGTCAACGGTGAAAAGCTGCGGGACCTCAGAACCTTCTACAGGCTTCTGCGGGAAAAGGCCACGACAGAGCTCTGGTTCGAGGTAATCCGGGGCGGCAGAACCCTGGAAACGATGCGTTACAAGCTGTAAAAGGAGCGTATTATGGAAACCGAAGAGAAAAAGACCGGGGGCCAGCTTCTGGCAGAAGAGCTTCTGGTGAACAAGAAGAGCTGCTGGGAGGGGATCGGGGCGGAGGAACGGGAAAAGCTGGACCGCTTTGCCGGGGATTACAAGCAGTTTCTGGACGCGGGGAAGACCGAGCGGGAATTTACCGCCGAAAGCCAAAAAGTCCTGGAGGCCCGGGGCTTTAAGGACCTGGACGCCCTCATGGAGGCCGGGAAGCCCCTGGCGCCGGGGACCGCCGTGTACCGGAACAACCGGGGCAAGTCCATCATCTTTGCGGTTACCGGGAAAAAGCCCGCCGCCTCTGGAGTGAACATTTTGGGGGCCCATATCGACTCCCCCCGGCTCGACCTTAAAAACAACCCCCTTTACGAGGACGGGGAGATGGCCATCTTCGACACCCACTACTACGGGGGTATTAAGAAGTACCAGTGGCTCTCGGTCCCCCTGGCCCTCCACGGGGTCTTTATCCGGCCCGATGGCAAGAAGATCGAGCTCCGTATCGGGGAGGATCCCTCCGACCCGGTCCTGGTGATCACCGACCTCCTGCCCCATCTGGCCCAGGAGCAGATGCAGAAAAAGGCCTCGGAACTCTTCTCCGGGGAAGACCTGGACGCCCTGGCCGGCAGCATCCCCTATCCTGAAAAAGAGCTCAAGGAGCGGGTTAAGCTCAACCTGCTGAAGCTCCTCCACGACGCCTATGGGATCGTGGAGCAGGACTTTGCCGGGGCGGAACTGGAACTGGTGCCCGCCGCCAAGGCTCGGGACGTGGGTCTGGACCGCAGCATGATCGGCGGCTACGGCCACGACGACCGCTGCTGCGCCTACACAGCCCTGCGGGCGGTGCTGGAATTTGCCGGGAAGCAGCCCCCCAAAACCGTCATCGGCTACCTGAGCGACAAGGAAGAGATCGGCTCCTACGGAAACACCGGCGCCGCCGCCCGGTTCTTCGAGAACTTTATCGCCGATCTGGCATCCCTGGGGGCCGGAACCTGCGCGGGCTACCAGCTCCACCGGCTTCTGGAGCAGTCCTGCATGCTTTCCGCCGACGTGGGGGCCGCCTTCGACCCCCGCTTTGCCGATGTCTACGACAAAAAGGGCTCCCCCTACCTGGGCAAGGGCCTTTCCCTGACCAAGTACACCGGGGCCCGGGGTAAGTTCGGCGGCAGCGACGCCAACGCGGAGTTCTACAATAAGGTGATTCGTATCCTGGACGCCCGCAAGCTGCCCTGGCAGTTCGGGGACCTGGGCAGGGTGGACCAGGGGGGCGGCGGCACCATCGCCCTCTATGCGGCCCAGCTCGGTATCGAGGTCCTGGACTGCGGCATCGCGGTGCTCTCCATGCACTCGCCCTTCGAAGTGATCAGCAAGATCGATCTCTACACCACGTATCAGGCCTACCTGGCCTTCCTGGAGGATGCCTGAGGGGCGCGCGCCCCGGCCTATGCCGGATGGCGGTGTAGTTTGCATGGCAAACTACACTATGAGACCAGGGCGTGCGCCTCGGCTTATGCCGGATGGCGGTGTAGTTTGCATGGCAAACTACACTATTAGACCAGGGCGGTGCGCCCCGGCCTATGCCGGATGGCGGTGTAGTTTGCGTTGCAAACTACACTATGAGACCACAAAACACGAAAAAACGCACAAAATTTTACCCATTTTCGTAAAAAGCCCTTGACAAAGTTCGCGCTTGATGC
>JAITON010000144.1 GCA_031289935.1 Treponema sp. | reverse complement strand
CATGATAAATACCCTGCCTGTTCCTGCTCCGGGAGATTGCCGTTTTTCCGGGGAAAAGCTTTATGCGGCCAAGCTGGTCTGCGCCTCCTCCGCCTATGCCGCCACGGCAGATCTGGTATCTCTGGGTCTGTCCGGCGTTGGGGCGGCAGGTCTGCGGGTTACCGAAGACCCTTCCATGGGGGAGTCTTACGCGATCACCATTGGCGAGGGATATATTGATATCCGGGGCGGTCCCGGCGGCGTCTATTCGGGCTTCTCCATACTGGCGGCCCTATCGGAGACCGATGAGCGGGGAAGCTACTTCCCCCAGGGGAGCATCGCCGGGAAGCCAAAGTACGGCTACCGGGGGGTCATGCTGGACGTGGCCCGGCACTTCCATCCCCTGGAAGAGGTCAAGCGTCTTTTGGACATCATGTTCCGCCTCAGGCTCAACAAGTTCCACTGGCATATTGCCGACGATCAGGGCTTCCGTATCGACCTCAAGCAGTACCCCAGGCTCAGAGAGATCGCCTCCCGGCGGGCCTCCACGGCCTGCGGGGGCTACATCAGGAACCGGGGGGACGATGGCGCCCCCCATTCAGGCTGCTATTCCGAGGAAGAGGTCCGGGAGATCCTGGCCTACGCCGCTATCCGGGGTATTGAAGTGATCCCCGAGCTGGATATGCCCGGCCACATGAGCGCCCTCATCGCCGCCTACCCGGAGCTCTCCTGCAACGGCCAGGCCATCGAGGTGCCGGGCCATTTCGGCATCCTCCGCAACGTGCTCTGTATCGGGAACGACCGGGCCCTGGAATTCATGGAGGGCCTCGTGGCCGGGCTCTGCGATCTCTTCGGGGCCAGGACCTTTCACATCGGTTTTGACGAAGTAAAGCTGGATCAGCTTAAAACCTGCCCCCAATGCCAGGCCAGGATGCAGGCCCTGGGGCTTACGCGGGTGGAGGAGCTCAAGACCTACGCCAAGAACCGCATCCGGGATACGCTGAAACAGCGGGGCGTCAGGGTGGTCATGTACAACGATGGCATGGAGGCCGCCGACCCGGAAGTAATCTGCTACTACTGGTTCATGCTGGGGAAGCGGCGCAAGGACTCGGTTCTCTGGATCAACCAGGGGCAGCCGGCCATTATGGCCCCGCTGGGGGGCTTCTACCTGGACCACCCCTATGTACTGTCGCCCTTAAAAAAGACCTATACCCTGAACCCGGTATTCCCGGGGGTAACCCGGCCCGAGCATATTCTGGGCCTGGAGGCGCCCCTTTGGACCGAGCATGTGGCGGACCATGGGAAAATCGCCTTTAACGCCTACTACCGCATGGCGGCCCTGGCGGAAATCGCCTGGCACGGGGAAGCGCGGCGGCCCTACGGGGACTTTATGCAAGCCCTGCGGGCCCGGGAGGAATACTATTTCGGCGAAAGGCTGGATATCCCCCAGGAGGTACTGGACCCCGGCCTGGGCCGGAAAATCAGCCTCCTGGGGAAGTGCCTTCTGGACGATATGAACGCCGAGTATACGCGCTTCCAGTCTGCCAGGGAGTTGCTTCATCCAGTAGGATGAAGCGCATCATCCGGTAGGATGAAGCGCATCATCCTACTGGATGAAGCGCATCATCCGGTAAGATGAAGCGTGTCATCCGGTAAGATGAAGCGCATCATCCGGCCGGATGACACACCCTGATGCCTAAGATGTTAGCGCATCATCCGGCCGGATGACATACCCTGATGCCTAAGATGTTAGCGTATCATCCTACTGGATGACACACCCTGATGCCTGAGATGTTAGCGCTCGTGGCAGCCGGAGCAGTCGCTGCTCTTGCAGTCGCTGCTCTCGCAGTCGCAGTCCTGGGCGTGGTGGGGGTGGCCGTGGGAAATCTCCTCGGGGGCCGCCTCACGGATACCCCGAACGGTAACGTCAAAGCTCAGAGCCTGGCCGGCCAGGGGATGGTTCCCGTCGACCGTCACCGTATCGCCGTCCAGGGCGGTGACCCTCACGATACGGTTCCCCTGAGGGGTCTGGGCCTCAAACTGCATACCTGTCTTAATGGCGTCGATACCGTTGAAGCGGTCCCGGGGAACCCTGAGCACCTGGCCCTCGTCCCGTTCGCCGTAGGCCTCCGCCGCAGGGATCTTCACCTGGAAGCGGTCCCCTTCGGCCCGGCCTTCCAGGGCCTTTTCGAGCCCGGGAATGATGTTCTGATACCCGTGGAGATAGGCTAGGGGTTCGCCGCCGGAGGAGGAATCGAGCTGTTCGTTGTTTTCGCCGGTCAGGGTATAGTCGAAGCTTACCACCCGGTCTTTTGCTATGTTCATGGGTCTTTATACCACACCGGACCCGTCTTGCCAAGCTCCATAGTTGCGGCTCATCAATTGCGGTCTATAATTGAGGCCGGGTGCTGGTTACCGTCAAGTTAATCAGCACCTCCCTAGCGGTAGCGCCTGACCCGCTCGTCGTCGATGGGCCCCTGCCAGTTAAGGCCGTAGGCAAAGTCCCAGGTATGGCCCGCAGAGTCGGTGTAGGGGACCATATCCCGTGAGACATCCTCGGCCTGGGCCTCCACGGTCTCCATGTTCCGGGGCATCTGGAAGGGCAGGAGCCCCGAGGGTTCCGCCTTCCCGCTTATGAGGTCCAGGAGCGCGGCAGGCTCCACGGAAAAATCCAGGAGGATTGCCGATGCTGCGGCCTCGAACTCGGCGGCTACAAAGGGGTTGACCGTGTGGGCGATAACGATCACCGGCTTATCCTCCATGGCCTTCCGGGTGTTCAGCACCAGGTCCAGGTCCGGTTCGTTGCTTACGCTGCCGGTCTTGCCCCGGTAGGAGCGGTTTTCATCCCCGGCGAGGCTCTGTGCCCGGGCATGGTCTGCGGTATAGGGCCGGTATTGCAGGCTCATGGGGAGGTAGCCCTCGTCCTTCCGGTAGCCTGTCGCCTTGGGAGAGTCGATGAAGCAGAGAGCGCAGTCCGCAGCCTCGGGGCTATCTACCAGCTCGAAGTATTCCGACCCCAGCCTGGGGTCCAGGGGAACGATGTCCCGCGCCGGACTGGGGAAGCCCAGGAAGTTGATCCCCGCGTTGATATGCCGCGTGGGGATATAGACCCGTGGTTTCCCCTCTGAGGCAGCCTTCAGGGGCAGGGCGCGGCCTTCGTTCTTCAGCATAACGACGCTCTTGAGCTGGGCCTCGTAACCGGCCTTGACGAATTCAGCCTTGCCCGCAGTGGCCTGGGATTCCCCGGGGTCCAGGTAGGGATTCTCGAAGAGCCCCACCCGGAAGATGTTCCGCAGGAGCCGCCGGGCAGATTGGCGGAAGCGCTTTTGCATGAATTCCTCGCCCTGCTCCCTGACGCCGATCTGGTAGGCCTCCAGCACCGGGCCCTTGTCGTTGTTGCCGCCGAACTGGTCCACCCCGGCCATGAGGATCTTGTAGTGCCGTTCCGCCACGCTGAGCTTTTCCACCCCCCAGGACTTGCCGCCGAACATACTGTCCAGGGGGCCCGGGTCTGCGGTAATCATCCAATCGGTGCAGACCACTCCATCGAAGCCGTATTGTTCCCGCAGCAGACTGGTGATGATATATTTATTGTAGGAATTGCCCACATTTTCATGGTTCCTGGTATCGTAGTTCCAGGAGATCGTGTAGTAGGGCATCACCGCCGAAGCCGAACCGGTCTTGCCTTCCAGCTTAAAGGCCCCCTCGGTAAAGGGCTTGAGATGGTCCCCCATGGCCTTGCCGGGATAGACCGCGTACTTACCGTAGCCGAAGTGGGCGTCCCGGCCCCCTTCCCCGCTCCCGCCGCCGGGCCAGTGTTTGGCCATGGCGTTCACGCTGTCGTAACCCCAGCCCCCGGCTATTTCCCGGCTCCCCTCGGAGGTCTGGAAGCCGTCGCAGTAAGCCCGGGCCAGGTCCGCAGCCAGCTTGATCCCCTCGCCAAAGGTGCCGGAGAAGCGCCACCAGCGGGGGTCTGTGGCCAGGTCCACCTGAGGGGAAAGAGCCGTGGTAACGCCCATGGCCCGGTATTCCCGGGAGGCGATTTCGCCGAAGCGCCGCACCAGGGCCGGGTCAAAGCTGGCGGCCAGCCCCAGATGGTCCGGCCAGACCGAGAGGTCCCCGCCCGCTCCCATGTCGAATTCCGCCGTGGCCCGGGGAGTGTGCCGGGGGTCGGAGCTGGTATTGACCGGGATTCCCAGGCCGATGGTTTCCACAAAGGCCTGGGCCTTGTTGTTCCAACGGGCCGCTGCGGGGGTACTTTCCGCCATGGCCACGAGAACGTGCCGCAGGTTATCATCCCTAAGGAACTGCTGCTGGGCCCCGGTCAGGTCCCAGATATGCTCCCGGGTATCCTGCTGGTCCTGGCCGGTATAGGCCAGAGCCGCCAGGGGGTTCACCTTGGCAATAGCCTGATGGGCGCTGTAGAGCATGAGCCCGGCGATCTCCTCAATAGACATACGGCCCGCCAGATCGGCGATGCGCTCCTCCCAGGGAAGCCGCCAGTCCTCGTAGGGCTCCAGTTCGCCGTTCCGGTTCAGGTCCTTAAATGCGTAGCCCTCCCGCACCAGGATATGATCCTCCATCCCCGGCCCCACCCCCAGGACCGGCCCTCCATCGTTTATCAGGAGGGCATAACCCTCTTTCTGTATCCGCTTGAACATATCTGCAAACCTCCAGTAAATAAGATAAGCATAGTATACACCTTTTTTTGAGAGAAGGATACACGCTAGGTAAAAGCTGTGTTATACTGTTCAAGAAGGTTCAGATACCTTCATTATATCATTGAGGAGGATTTGTATGGCTGGAAAGACTGCCGTAGTACGCGGCGAAGTCAAGTTGAGTGAGATCATCGGGCACGCCGTCGCGGGAATAGGGCAGAACCTGATATTCGGGCTCTGGAGCGGTTATATGCTCGTGTTCTTTACCGATGTCTTCGGCATTGCCGGTGGCGTGGCGGGGATCATCATGATGCTTACCCGGATATGGGACGCGGTCAACGACCCCATGATGGGGATGATCGCGGACCGCACCCGCACCCGCTGGGGCCGTTACCGGCCCTGGCTGTTGTTCATGGCCCTGCCCGTGGTGGTATTCCTGGCCCTGAATTTCAGCGCCCCCAA
>JAITON010000116.1 GCA_031289935.1 Treponema sp. | reverse complement strand
TTAGGTACGCGGGGCTGGTACCGAGGTACGCGGGCCTGGTACCGAGGTACGCAGGCCTGGTACCGAGGTACGCGGGGCTGGTACTTAGGTACGCGGGCTTAGCCAGGGGCGTCATACCTTGGGAAATGGGGGGTTTTACAAAGTTTCTTCTATATAATAGAGAGAGAGAGAGAGAGAGAGAGAGAGAGAGCTGAGATGCGACCACAGAAATGAGCGGACAAAGCCCGGCAGGGGCTATCCGCTGCATCGTTCAAGGCATCAAAGGCTGTTACTTTTACCGGTCCACGCATAACGTGGCTATAGTAGCATCAAGCGCGGAACTTTGTCAAGCGCTTTTTACGAAAATGGGGAAAATTTTGTCAAGCGTCCGGTTCCCCCAGGGGGAACCGGGAAGAATCTTTTACGGGGTTTTGCGGGCTTGAGAGAAGGATCATAAAAGCCGATAAAAGAAAAGGGAGGGCAAAGCATGATACACCAACAATCAGGGCGGCTCTACATTATCGGCGCCGGTTTCGCGGGACAGACCCTGGCCAGGGAGATCCGGGAAAAGAAGATTTTCGGCCAGGTGGTAGCCTTTCTGGACGACGATCCGGCTAAAACCGGCCGCCGGCTCGACGGAGTGCCGGTGCTGGGGCCCATCCGGGACGTGGCGCAGCTCCTGGGGATGAATCCCGCGGACGAGGCTATCATCGCCATCCCCAGCGCCAGCCGGGAATACCTGGAGGAGCTCTACGGTATTCTCAAGGGGGCGGGTTTCGTGCGGATCCGCATCCTGCCGGGACTCTCCCAGATTATCGAGGGAGACGCCCACCTGATCCAGACCCGGCAGATTGATCCCCAGGATCTCCTGGGGCGGACCCCGGTACGGCTGAGCCTCAAAGAGAGCCTTGCCTACCTGCGGGGCAGGCGGGTCCTGGTCACCGGCGCGGGGGGCTCCATCGGGAGCGAGCTCTGCCGCCAGCTCCTTTCGGGGGGGGCTTCCCGGCTCTATCTCTTTGGCCACGGGGAGAACTCCATCTATCAGATTGACCGGGAGCTCAGAATCCTCCAGGAGGAGGGGGTGGGCGAAAAGGCGATCCTGGTGCCCGTCATTGGGGACCTCAAGGATGCCGATTACCTGGACTATATTACCGGAAAGCTCCGGGCAGACGTGATTTTCCACACGGCGGCCTACAAGCACGTGCCCATGATGGAAGAAAACCCCGTGGCGGCTATCGAAAACAATCTTTTCGGCACCCTGAACCTGATACGGGCCGCCAAGAAGCGCCGGGTGGGGCGTTTTGTGCTGATCACCACCGACAAGGCCGTGGACCCGGTCTCGGTCTACGGGGTCTCCAAGTATCTCTGCGAACGGGCCGTGCTGAACGAGGCCGGGGAATCCCCGCACAACGGGGGGGCGGCCAACTTCATGGTAGTGCGCTTCGGGAACGTGCTGGGCTCCCGGGGCTCTATCATGCCCCTGTTCCAGCGGCAGATCGAACGGGGCGGGCCGGTAACGGTAACCTCCCCGGAGATGCGGCGCTGGTTTATGACGATCCCCGAGGCCTGTTCCCTGGTGCTTAAGGCCGGGGGTGTGGGCCGGAACGGGAAGCTCTACCTGCTCGATATGGGGGAGCCTGTACGGATTCGGGATATGGCGGAACAGATGATCCGCTTCTACGGCTACGAGCCCGGGAAGGATATCGGGATCGAGTACATCGGGCTGCGGCCCGGGGAGCGGCTGGACGAGCAGCTCTGGACCGGGGACGAGACCCCGGTAAGTACCGGCCACGACCGCATCCTCCAGGTTGAACGGAAGCGTCCCCCGGACCTGGACCTGGAGGCCCTGACCCGGGAGCTCCTGCCCATCTGCCGCTTCGACCCGGCCCAGGCGGAGAAATACCGGGACAGCGCCCTCCTCCGGCGGGTCCTCAAAGCGGCTGTTCCCAGCCTGATTATCCCCGGAGATAGGTGAATGGAAGCGGACATCCCCTTTGCCCTCCCCTTTATGGGCCCCGAAGAGGAGGAGGCGGTTATCCGGGTGCTCCGTTCCGGCTGGCTTACTACCGGCCGGGAGGCTCTGGCCCTGGAGGAAGCCTTTGCGGCGGAGGCGGCTGGAGAGGCGCCGGCGGCCGCGCTGGCGGTGAATTCGGCCACCTCGGGGCTGCATCTGGCCCTGGAAGCCTGCGGGCTGGGGCCGGGGGATCTGGCCCTGGTACCATCCTATACCTTTACTTCCACCGCCGAGGTAGTCCGCTACCTGGGGGCCGATCCGGTCTTTGTGGACCTGGCCCCCGGCAGCTTTCTCATGGACCCGGCGGCCCTGGAAACTACCCTGGAACGGCTCAACCAAGGGCTCCCGGCCTACCCTCCCCGGCCCGGCGAGAGGGGCCAGGGCTTCGGCCCCCGGGGAAGGCCCCGGGCAGCGCTGCCGGTCCACCTGGGGGGCCTGGTCTGCGACATGGGGGCCCTGGGGGAAATCGCCCGGCGCTACGGCCTTAAGCTGATTGAGGACGCGGCCCACGCCTTCCCCCTGGCGGGAGGGCTCTCGGGCGACGCGGCGGTGTTTTCGTTCTACGCCACCAAGACCCTCTGCACGGGAGAAGGCGGCATGGTCCTCTGCCGGGACCCGGAGCTGGCCGCCCGCATCCGGGTGATGCGGTCCCACGGGATCGACCGGAGTATCTGGAACCGTTATACCGACAAGAGCGCTTCCTGGTACTACGAGGTGGTGGAGCCGGGCTTTAAGTATAACCTGCCGGACATTCTGGCGGCCATCGGCCGGGTGCAGTTGGGCCGGGCGGCTTCCCTGCTCAGGATGCGGGAGGATATTGCGGAACGCTACAACGGGGCCTTCCGGGGGAACCGGCATCTGGAACTGCCCCCCACGGCGCCGGGTAACGCCTGGCACCTCTATCCCCTCAGACTCAGGCTCGAGACCCTGAAGATTGACCGGAACGGGTTTATCGAGGCCCTTAAGGCCAGGGGAATCGGCGTATCGGTGCACTTTATCCCCCTCCATACCATGCCCTACTACAAACAGCGGTACGGCCTTGAGGCCGGGGACTTCCCCGAGACCCTGGGGAGCTACCGCCGGGAAGTCTCCCTGCCCATCTGGCCGGGTATGAGCGGGGCCCAACTGGACCGGGTGATTGACGCGGTCCTGGCCACGGTCCGGGAATCCCGGAAATAGGAGCGTTCCATGCCGGATACCAGCGCCTTTATCAGCGATATCGATATGCCGGGGCTTATCTACGGGCTCACGATCCGTTCGCCCGCCGCCCGGGGACGCCTCGCGGGGATCGAGGCGCCCAAGCTGCCGGCAGCCTATAAGCTCATTACAGCCCAGGATATTCCGGGGGAGAACCGGGTGGACGATTTACCGGCGCCGGTACTGGCCGCCGCAGCGCTCTCCTATACCGGGGAACCGGTGGCCCTGCTCTTTGGGCCGGATAAGTCAAGGCTGGAGGCCCTGGCGGCTCAGATCAGGGTGATTATCCAGGCGCCGGATCCGGAGCCCCCGGGGCCGGCGCCGGCCCCGGCCCGCCGGGAGATCAGCCTGGGAGATCCCAAGGGCGCGTTTTCGGGAGCGGCGGCGGTGGCCGAAGGAATCTATACTAGGGGAATCCAGGCGCACTAC
>JAITON010000106.1 GCA_031289935.1 Treponema sp. | reverse complement strand
GAAGCCGCTCGCCGCCCGGAATGTCCGCCCAGCAGCGGTCCATGTCAAAGCTTACGATGTCGCTATCCCCCTGGTAATAGAACCCGTGCATCTGGCCGTTGGAAGCGCTGCCTGAGGCGGTCCATTCGATGCGGCTGGTAACATCGGCCTGGCCGTTCCCCCGGTAGACGACGGCGGTCTCCACCGACTCCGCCGAGGCGTCCAGGGCAAATGCCCCGGCAGTAATCGCCAGGAACAGAACGAGCGCCAGCAGTGCCGGTATCAACAATCTTTTCATCTGTTGTTCTCCATACCGGTGATGACGGCGTCCAGGCTGCCCGCGCTCCTAGTCCCATTCTGCCGGCGAAAGGCTGCCAGGCTCTCGTTCATCGATTCCAGCGCCTGAATACGGGCATCGTCCCGGCGGGCCGCTGCTGCGGCGCCGGACGCCGCGCTTCCCGCGCCGAAGTGCTTCTCCGCCGCCGCGTCGTTGCACGCCTCAAGGAATGCGCTCAGGGCCGACAGGGCGGTGTCCAGGCTCTCCAGGACTGCGGGCTCGTAAAGGGCATCGTCGTCCCTTTTTGACGCGGCGATATACCGGTCCGCCTCGTAGCAGAGCGGGGCTATCAGAGCCTTGATATCCTCATCGGCAATACGCAGAAGGCCCAGTTTGCGGGAAGTGAGGGCCGCGCCGTCCAGACGCCTGCGGTTCTTTGCGGCGTCCTGCCGGCCCCTTTCCCCCGCCAGCAGGGAAGCAAGTTTCATGGGCGCAGTATAGCAGGGATGAAATGCTTTGTGAAGCTCACGTAGCGCCGTTCAGGTGATTTGTTCCACCAGGTTTCGGAACTCCTGCCGTTTTTTATCCGAGAGTACTTCCGCCGCATAGAGGGCCTCTTCGAAAAGCTCCCCGCACCGGATGATCGCCGCGCTGGTCTCGACCGCGTTACTGCCGGCCCCTTCCTGGGCATCCGGCTTCACGGTCAGGCTCGCCTTGAGCCGGGCGCAGTATTCCCCCGGGGCGTAGGCGGGCTGCCAGGGAACCTGTAGGGTTTCGCCGCCCCAGATGATGAGCCGGGAAAAGAGGGTTACGCTGGCCTTCATCTCCCGCCGTTTTTGCGGCGAATAGCCCGCCAAAAGTTCCTCCGAAAGGCGGCGGACCCTTGTCTCGTCAATGCGGCCTATGCTAATCTGCTTTTCGTTTGCTTTGAGGAAGCCCAGCCAGGAGCCCAGGGCCGACTTCAGGACCCGCCACCACTCGGCGGCCAGACGGCGGATCTTGGCTCCCAGGGATAGGGTCTTGTCCGGGGACCTCCCCCTGGACAGCAGGGGTTTAATCATAAACCAGATGAAGGCCAGAATGACGGCGGCGATGGCGGCGTATTTGACCCAATCCCAGAAGGGCGAAGGCTGGTAGTTCCCGGGGACCATGAAATCGGGCATTCCCATGGGGGGCATAGACTCGATCGCTTGTACAGGTTCGGGGAGCGGGGGCAGTTCCAGAGGGAGCCGTTCCCGGCCCTTGAAGAGCCCGGAGAACCATGCCCAGAACCAGCGCAGAAAATCTGTTAGCATGGATACGGGCAGGATATTGTTCCCCAAGGACAGTAACAGTGCGGCCGCCGCCGTGGACAGGATACATACCGCTATACCAGCCAGATATACCGCCCGGTCCGGGGAAGCGAGCGCCAGCCCCTCCCCCGCATAGGCATGTTCCCGCCGGAACAGCGCCGCCAGGGCAAAGAGGAGGACCGTATTGATGCACACAATCGCCAGGATGATATACACCCCGATGGGCGCCCCTATCCCGATAAAGGCCGAGACTGCGGCGGCTATGAGCAGTAATACGAGCTGGGCGGCGTAGAGCTTCTCAATCTTCCCCAGGGATGTTTCCGTGGAAGTAAAGCGTTCGGCCTCCTCCAGCATGATTTTCCGGAGCGGGTCCCCGGAATGTTCCGTTCTATGGGTGTCGAAGACCAGCCAGGCATCGAAGAGCCGCCGCATGACCAGCACATAGGACCAGACATAGAGCACGACGAGGGCAGAAAAACTGTTGACCAGATTCGGGAAGAAGCGTTCCCTCAGAGGTATCCCGAAGCAGAGCAGCGATGCTGTCCCGTAGACCAGTATAACGCAGACAATCGCCCCCCGGATATTGGCGGCCTTATGATCGCTGGCCTTGGCCTGCAGCAGACTGTGATACAGGGATGCCCCCAGGGCGCTTAGAACCGCCGGTATAGCCAGCGCTACCGGCCTAAAGACCAGTTCCGGAAGGGCCGCCCGTAGAATTACTGCGGCCAGAGGCAGCATGACGGCCAGGAGGGAGAGGGGCGTATACACGGCCACGGCGCCGTAGAAGGGCGCACCGTAGAACGGCCATGTCCTAGACGAGTTCATAGCCCTGCTCCCGCATCGGATAGCGCCGCGAATTCCCCGGCACCAGAGGCGCCAGGGATCTTTCGTCCATAATCAGATATTCCAGGGAAAGATGCCGGGCTCTGAGGTTGTGGAGGATCCGGTAGTCGTCGTCCCCCAGATCCGGCCCCGTGTATACGAGCCGCGTCCCGTAGGGGAGGCCCCTTCCCCGGTCAAACATTGCCCTAGTGCTGCCGTGAACGGTAGCGTTCACGGTAGCGTTCACGGTAGCGTGGATACCCTCAGCCGCAACAGGGCCGCCGGTAGTATGGCGGCCGGTCCGTTCCAGCGCCGCCAGCCGCTCCATGATAGGTATCAGGGTAAAGGACGAGGGCTTGATCAGCTCCACCGGTTCAGCGCTCCGGGGGCTGTAGATGATGATGCCCAGCTCCTGCCGCTCCCCGGAAGCCAGGAGGCAGAGGGCGGCGGCCGCTTCGATACACCGTTCCATCTGGGCGCCCCGTTTCCGTAAGGGATATTCCAGAGGGTCCAGGTTGAGGAAGACTACCAGGGGATAGGCCAGACTCGCTTCAAACTCGTTGACCATGAGGCTCCCGCTCCGGGCGCTCAGCTTCCAGTTGATCCGCCGGGGCTCGTCCCCGCTCCGGTAGTCCCGGATGGATCGCCGCCGGGTAAGGTCCTCGTAGAGCAGGTTGGGCGTGAGGAGCTTCCCCAGGGGAAGGCCGCCGGGACTCTTCTCCGTAAACCGCGCCGGGGCGGGGTAGACGAAAAGCCTGGTCTGGCCGCCCCCTGCAAGCGCTACCGGGAAGAGCCCCAGGGGGTCGGCGGCGCTGACCTGGGCCGGCCCCAGTTGAAAGATACCCCGCTCGGAACAGTAGCCCTGCCATTGGAGCACGATCCGGGACCGGGGTCTGAGGGAGCAGAGGAGCTTGTTGTTCCGTACTACCGGCAGCATCCCCGGATTGTCCCGAAGGCTGAGCATAAAGGCCGGCAGCCGGCCGGTATTCTCCAGCAGAAGCTCCACACTGACCCACTCGTGCCGGAACTCCCGCAGTTCCCGGTCCCGGCGGCGCAGCCTAATATGCCGGCCCAGGTACCCGCTGTAGGCCCGGGCGGACAGGATCAGCATCAGCAGAAAGGCAGCGGCAAAGCGGACCGGGAAAAAGGGCGTAAAGAGAAAGACCGGGAGCAGCAGCAACCCCAGAACCACGGGCGCCACGGCCCGCTTGCCAGGACCGGGACGCCGCAGCGCTTTCATGGCACGCGGCCATCCGGCGTTATCGGATGGCGGCCATCCGGCAAAACCAGGTGGCGGTACTCCGGCGCCGGGGTCCGGTCCAGGATCGACTCGATGATACGGTCCGGCGGAATACCCCGGACCACGGAATCCGCCGAAAGGAGCATCCGCTGCCGGAACACCGGGGCGGCCATCTGTTTAACGTCTTCCGGGGTCACGTAGTCCCGTCCTTGCAGGGCCGCCGTAGCCTGAGCGGCCCGGTACAGGGCCAGGCTCCCCCGGGGCGATATGCCGATCCGCAGGGCCGGTTCCCGCCGGCTGGCCTCCACCAGGGCCAGGAGGTAGCCCCGGACCGCGCTGTCCATGTGGATCTGGGTTACCGCCTCCTGGAGGCCCTTAATCCGCCCGGCCAATCCCCCGGCGGTATCCCCGGCTTCAACCACGGGCCTGATATCCGTTACCGGGTGGCTCAGGCGGCGCTGGCTTTCCAGCATCCGGGCCTCCGACTCCCCATCGGGGTAGCCGATGTTAAGCGATACCAGGAACCGGTCCTTCTGGGCCTCCGGCAGGGGAAAGGTCCCTTCAAACTCTACCGGGTTTTCCGTAGCTATGATGAAGAAAGGCTCCGGCAGGGCCAGCCGCTTGCCCTCCACGGAAATCTGCCCCTCCGCCATAGCCTCCAGCAGGGCCGACTGGCTACGGGGCGTGGCCCGGTTGATCTCGTCCACCAGCACAAACTGATTGACCACCGGCCCCGGCTGGTATACAAAGCGCCCCTCTCCCTGCTGCCACACCGGGACCCCCAGGATATCCGCCGGCAGCAGATCCGGGGTGCACTGTATCCGGGCAAAGGACAGCCCCATACTGGCCGCCAGGGCCCGGGCCAGGATCGTCTTCCCCGTGCCCGGCACATCCTCCAGAAGCACGTGCCCCCCCGCCAGAAAGGCCGCCAGAAGCATGTCGATAACCCCGGTTTTGCCCAGGAAGACCCTTTCGATACTAGCCCGTACCAGCCCCGCAAATTCCCTTACCGCTTCAACATGAGCCATGGCCTTCCTCCCTCATATCTTGGTACTCAGGATGCCTAAAGCAGTCCAGCAGATGGTCGTTCACGAGCCCGGCAGCCTGGATAAAGGCATAGATGATGGTGGGCCCCACAAAGGAAAAGCCCCGCCCCCTAAGCTCCCTGGAGATGCCCCCGGAAAGGGCCGTGGAAGCGGGAATCTCCGCCAGCGTCTTAAAGTGATTGATCTTAGGCTCCCCGTCCACCCAGTCCCAGAGCCACTTTCCAAAGGATACCCGGCCCTCCATCATGCTGAGGTAGGCCCGGGCGTTCCCAATGGCCGATTCGATCTTGCGCCGGTTTCTGATGATCCGCGAGTCCCCCATGAGCCGGGCGATGTCCTTGTCGCCGTAGCGGGCCATGAGCCCGGGCTCAAAGCCATCGAAGGCCGCCCGGTAGCCCTCCCGCCGTTTCAGGATGGTCAGCCAGGAAAGCCCTGCCTGGGCGCCGTCCAGGATCAGAAACTCGAAGAGCTTCTGGCTGTTTTTCAGGGGCCGGCCCCATTCCCTGTCGTGGTAGGCCCGGTAAACCGGATCGCCAAGGCACCAGGGGCAGCGGAATCTTTCGGCTAACATGGCATATTGCTCCTTGCTCCGGCATGGGCAGCATGATACCCGGGGCCGGCTCCCGTTGCGTTCCAGTATAAGCTCTTTGCAGAGCCCTGTAAACCGGCCGCCCCGCCGCCTCCCTTCCACTTTGCGGCCCGCTCTGCGGCGGATTGTTGATTCGGCCCATAGTAGAATATGCGATACTCACATACCCTAATATGTGAGTATCACATACCATAGTATGAGACCCTCACATATCATAATATGCGACCCTCGCATACCCTAATATGCGCCTAACCAATATTCTGCTATAGACCCCCGCTAGAGTATACTATGGAAGACGGCTTCCGTGGAAAACTCCCAGGGGCATGAGGGTATAGACAGGATAAGACAAAATACGGCATACTACGGCGGACGGGCAGATCCCGGTGGACATGTGTCCCCGGCTCTTCAAGGCCGCTCAAAACCCGCTTTCGCGGATGGAGCTTTTTGAGGGGGCGGGCCATGGTCACGGCCATGCTTCGGAGCCGGAACGTTACGGGCGGGTCGTGCAGCAGTTTGTACGGGATGTAGAAGCATCTATAAAGCAGTAAAGGGGGTGTCTAAAATGGCAAAGGAAGCGGGTCTGGATAAACGGAACAAGTTGTATTTCGGGCTGGGAACTATCGGGCGGGATATGTACTACGCTATGGTGAGTATGTACCTTATGGTCTACCTCAGCGAGGCGCTGAAGCTCAGCGATGTGCACCTGTTGGTGATGACGGCCATGCTCACCGGGCTCCGGGTCTTTGATGCGGTAAACGATCCGCTTATGGGCATGATTGTCGACAACACCCGGGGTAAATTCGGCAAGTTTAAGCCGGGCATCCTGTTTGGGGCTATTACCGGCGCGATTCTCCTGGTGCTTATGTTTTCGGGTCTGGGCTATAATCCCGCCGGTTCAATTGTGGGCTATGCGGTCATCTTCGGCATACTCTATCTGGCCTGGGATATTTTCTACGGCCTCAATGATATAGCCTACTGGTCTATGCTGCCCTCCCTCACGACCGATCAGCGGGAACGGGAACGCATGGGTTCCTTCGCCCGTATTTGCGCCAGCCTTGGGGGCCTTGTCGTGATCGTGTCTATCATACCGGCAACGAACAGTTTAGGCGCTGCCCTGGGAGGAACCAAGCAGGGCTGGCTCGCCATGGCAGTAATGGTAAGCGTCCTGATGATCGGCTTCCAGCTCTTTACCCTTATCGGCGTAAAGGAGCGGCGGGGGGCCTATAAAGAAGAAGAGAAGACCGGCCTTATAGAAATGTTTAAGGTCCTTTTTAAGAACGACCAGCTTATGTGGGTGGCCCTGGCCATGGCCCTTTACATGACCGGTAACGCTACTACCATGGCCTTTGGGGTACACTACTTTAAATACATCTTTGGAGACGAGAACATGTACGCCATTTTTGCCGGGGTGCTGGGGGTTTCCCAGCTTACCGCTATGGCGATATTTCCCGCAGTCCGCAGTAGAATGACGCGGAAGCGGCTCTACAGTATTTCTATCTGCATGGCAGTCGCAGGCTACCTGGGCTTTTTCTTCTTGCCCAACAATATCATACTTATCGGCGCTGCCGGAGTCCTGATATTTACGGCTAACGCCTTTATCAACATTCTTATATTGATGTTCCTTTCCGATACCATCGAATACGGCCAGTGGAAGCTGGGGAAACGCAACGAGAGCATTACCTTTTCGGTGCAGCCCTTTATCAACAAGATAGGGAGCGCCCTGGGGAACGGTGTTCTGGGTGTTACCCTGGTATGGTCCGGGGTTAACCGGGCGGAATCTGCTGCGGATATTACCCCCGCAGGAGCTACCATTTTCAAACTGGCTATGATGATTCTGCCCCTGACGCTCATTACTGTCGGGTTTATCATCTACCTCCTTAAGTACAAGATTAGTGAGCAGCGTTATGCGAATATCCTGTCGGAACTCCAGCAACGGGGCGATCTTAAGAAGAGCGCTGATTAACCTGGCCTTAACCGGCGCTTTCCCCGCTATGGGGGGAAGGCTGCGCAAACGGCGCTATCGTGGCGGAGGTCGTGCCGTGGGCGTTAGTGAGTATAAAGAGCTCTGCGGTTCCGTGCGCGGCTCTTTCCCTGATATTCCCCGCACAGAGACGCAAAAGGCTTGCTAATTCCCCTGATATGCCTTATCATTAAACCATGAGCTCCCTCCTTACCGTGTTTATCGCCCTCTCGGTCTTCGGCCTGGGGATAACGGCTATCGACTTTCTCGGTATCCTCGATCATTCAGGCGATGCAGACGGTGATGCTTCCGGCGGCGACAGCGCCGAAGACGGCGGCGGGGATGGAGACACTGCCGGGGATGGGGATGATTCCGGCGATGCCGGGGATGGGGATGATTCCGGCGCCGCCGGGAGTGGGGATGATTCCGGCGCCGCTTCCCCCGGCAGCCACGATGCGGTGTCCTACCTCGGCCCGGCGCTGCGGGAACGCCGGAGCGAGGTAGGGGGCCGGGGCATCCGGGCGGTTACCGGGCTTCTGGGGGTCCTGCGGTTCCTGGTGTACTTTGCCCTGGGAGCGGGCCCGGCGGGGGTCTTCGCCCTGCTTACGGGGCACAGCCGGACGGAGAGCCTCCTTTGGAGCGGCGGCATCGGGCTGGGCATCGCGGTCCTGGCCCGGCTCCTCAGACGGCTCTTTAGGCGGAACCTGGATTCGTCCATCAAGCCTGAGGAGTTTCTTATGGAAAAGGCCCTGCTTCTCGTGCCCATGGAACCCGGTTCCCTGGGCAAGGCGGTAATCCGCCAGTACGGCCGGGAACAGGAAATCTACGTGAAGTGCAGCGATACTGCGCTGGCCCTGCCCAAGGGTACGGAGCTCAGGATCGTCAATTATGATGAAAGCACCTATTATGTAGAACCTATCAATGATAGTGATACATGAAGCAAAGATAAGGAGGCGGTTATGCCGGATTTAATGCTGGGACTTATTTCGGGGGGCCTGGGGGTGGCAGCGTTTGTGCTGATCCTGGCGCTGCTCAAGGCGTTCATCAAGGTGAGCCACCCGGACCGTATCATGGTGGTTACGGGCCGGAAGGCCAAACGCCAGGGCAGGGTCTTCGGGTTCACGGTGGAGCGGGGCCGGACCATGGTGATCCCCTATTTCCAGGCCATCGGGGCCCTGGACCTGGACGTGTTCCCCATCAATGTCCGGGTCGATGGGGTGAACAGCGCCAACGGGATTACGGTCGGAGCCGATGCCACGGCCTGCGTGTGTATTGATGACGACGACGAGGCCATGCTCTACAGCGCCGTGGAGCGGCTCATGGGTAAGGACCTTAAACAGATCCACGATCAGATCCGGCAGACTCTGGTGGGCAACTTCCGCGGGGCTCTGAACAAGGCCACCCCGCTCCAGGCCATCGGCATGGAGGAGGTGGGCGACGCTGCCGACGACGGCAGTATCGGCGAACGGGCTCAGTTCCGCGCAGAATTATTGGCGGATATCAATTCAGACCTGCGCTCCTTCGGCATGAAGGTAGTATCCGTGTCGCTGCAAAAGATCTGGGACAGCTCCAACTACATCGCTAATCTGGCGCAAAAAACCCTGGCGGAAAAGCGCCGGGCCGTAGAAATCGAGGAATCCCGCCTGCGGGCCATTGCGGATCAGGCCGAAAGCGACGCCCAGAAACGTATGGCTGTGGCGAAAAATCAGGCCGACGAGGCCATCATCGCGGTCCGGCAGGAGCTCGAGGTCTACCGGCGGGAGTCGGCGGGGCTTATCGCCGAGTCTAAGTTCCGGGCGGATCAGGCAATTGCCGAGACGGCCAATTCCGGGGAGGCGGCGGTCCAGGCTCAGCTCGTGGAATTGCAAAAGCTCAAGAACCAGACCGCCGTAACCCTGGAGGCCGGGGCCAGGGAGGAGGAGGCCCGGATCATTGCAGATGGCGAGGGCGAGGCAGTACGGATACTGCAATCGGCCCGGAACGATGTCCTCAAGGCCAAGGCGGAACTCATGTCCCGCTACGGCGAAAACGCTTCATCGGTGCTCTTCCTCAAGGAAAAGCTGCCGGGGCTTTTCGAGAAATACATGGAAGCCGCCGAGGCCGCTCCCGTGGACAGTTACGTGGTAATGAACGATGACGAAGGTTTCTCCGGGGCGGTAAACCGGGGCCCCCGGGCCTTCGCGGATTTTCTGCGCATCTTCGCCGGCGCGTTAGGGGTTGATGTGCGAAACCTGGTTATGCCCGGCACGGTCATGCCGGCGGGTAGTAATTTTTCTGTCCCCAAGGGAGGCGTGCAATGATCATATTCGCCGCAGTTCTGGGCGGGCTGGTAGCCGCCGCCGTATTAATTCAGCTTATCACGAACATGAAAATTGTCGGGGGGAACGAACTTGGTGTAGTTACCGGTTCGGGGAAACCCAAGGGCTTCCGCACCTTTTCCGGCGGCCGGGCCTTCATCATCCCTATCATCCAACGGTTCAGTAAATTCGACCTGACCCCCATCACCATTGAGGTGATCGTGGACTCCGCCATTGCCGCAGGGATTGTACCCCTTAACGTGAAGGCCACGGTATCCTTCGCCATTGCGGGTAACGAGGCAGGCCGCTCCCACGCGGTTACCCGGATCCTCAACCTGGCCTCGGACCGGGAGGGGCTGGCCAAGATCGCCGGGGATATTATCGAGGGGCATCTTCGGGATTCCATCGCCAGCATGACTCCCGAGCAGGTGATGAAGGACAAGGACGTGCTGGTGGCCAAGATGATCAACGTCTGCAAGAACGACCTGGAGAACATCGGCCTGGAAATCACCACCATGAACATCGCCGATGTGGACGACCACCGGCTGCCGGGGGTGGAGGAGCCGGACCTCTATATCGCCCTCTTAAAGCGGATCCAGTCGGCCAGCGCCGAGACCCGGGCCCGGGAGGCCAATGCCGAGACCCGGGCCGCCAGCGCCGTGCAGGCCGAGGCCCGTAGGGGGGAGACCGAGGTAAAGAACTTGAAAAACGAGCTGGAACGCCTCAAGGCGGAGGTGCGGGTGCGGCTGGCCGAGGAGGCTCAGCGGCAGAAGGTGGGGGTGGAGCAGGCCGCCGCCGACTCCCGGGCCCGCCTTGCCGGGGTAACCGCGGAGATGGAGGCGGAGAAGCAGAACATCGAACTCCTCCGCAACCGCTACCGGGCGGAGATTGTAACCCCCGCTCTGGCCGCCGGGGAAAAGGCGGTACTCAACGCCAAGGCGGATGTTTCCTCCTGGTACCAGATCGCCAAGGCGGAACTGGAGCAGACCGAGGTAACCTTGAGGACCCTGGACAGCGGCGGCGTTGGCGCCGACCGTGTTACTGCGCGCCGGGCCTGGCTCATCGACAACTTCGAGGCCTTTTTCGAGCCCTTTGCGGCCACCCTGAAACGCTACCCGGCGAGCCACGTATCGGTGCTCACCGGCCTGGGAGGCGAACGGGAACCCATCTCGGCAATTCACCCCGACGCGGTGGCCCAGGCCCGGAACGATCTGGTGGCGGCGGCCCTCCCCAGAGGACCGCGTACGACGGCTGCGGGCGTTGACGCCGAAGGTAAGCGGGAATAGGCGATGGGAGTACTGATAGCGATCGTGGCGATAGTAAGCGCGGTTATTATATTGCCCGGAATGGGTATTCTGTATAGCCATCGCAAGAATAAGGACAAGACAGAAATAAGAAAGCTGGAATTGCAAAAGGAAATATTGGAACTGGAAATAGAAAAGCAGGCCCGGCAAATAAACCTGTTGGAAAAAGAGAATGAAAAGTATGACAAAATCCTTGAGGGGCCCTAAGGATTGCCGGTATGGAACCGATGGATCCCCGGCTTATTATGCTCGTGGTAGCGGCGGCAGTGTTTCTGCTGCTCTGTATTCTCTGCCTGATCCTGGGGCTGCGGATCGGCCTGCGTCAGGGGCGGCGGCTGGAAGCTGCCGACTGGGAGGCCCACCGGCTGGAGGATGTGGTGGCGGCCCGGCTCAAGCAGTCCCGGGCAGTGCTCGGGGGGCTCGTGTCGGAGCAAATGGCCCCGCTCTTACCGGGCTTTCCCTACGATCCCGGGGACTGCCGCTTTGTAGGGAAACCCGTGGACTTTCTGGTCTTTAAGGGCATGAACGGGAAGAACATCAGCGAGGTAGTTTTCCTGGAAGTAAAGTCCGGCGCGAACCGCGCCCTGAACGATCAGGAGAAAAAGCTCCGGGCCGCGGTTCAGGCGGGCAGGGTCCGCTGGGAGGAAATCGCCCTAGGGAAGGGCCCATTACCTTGACGCCGGCATATTGCCCCAATCAGCGCTTCCCTATGCTGATCTTCCCTCTCCAGAGCGGGTTCCGGCAGAGCCTGAGGCGGCCGCTCGTGATAAGGTAGCGGAGGGCGGTCCTGGCTTCCTCGGGGGTCCAGCCGGGGGCATTATGCGGGGGAGCCAGGACCGATACCGCTTCCTTAAGGCTGTAGCGGCGGCGGTTGCGGCGGAAAAAGTCGAGCAGGCTCGCTTCCTCCCGGACCTGGGGCCGGGACGCTCCCTCGCAGACGTCGCAGCAAGCGGTCCCGGGGCAGTCGCCGGAGGAATCGTAGTCCAGGAGCCGGAGCAGGGCCTCCCGGCGGCAGCGGCCGGTATCTTGGGCATAGGCCAGGAGCCGTTCGAAGCGCTGGCGGTTTTCTTCGGAACGGGCCCGCCCGGTCCTGGAACAGGACAGGGCGGTCTGGTCATCGGGGCCCCAGAGGAGGATCGCCTGGGAGGCCTTACCGTCCCGGCCCGCCCGGCCGGATTCCTGGAGGTAGGCCTCTACCGACGGGGGGCAGTCCCGGTGGATAACGCTGCGGATATCGGCCTTATCAACTCCCATACCGTAGGCGCAGGTACTCACCAGGACCCCGCCGGGGCTCTCGAAAAACCAGGCTTCCACCGCAGTCTTCTCGTCCCGGCTCAGGCCCGCGTGGTAGAAGCGAATTTCCCGGTCTCCAAGCTCGTTGCGGAGGTAGCGGGCCAGTTGTTCCGTACCCTTCCGGGATGCACAGAAGACGATGGCCGGCCGGGCGTGGGTTTTTAAGAGGTCCCGAACGGCCAGGTCCCGGAGGATGCAGCCCTGGGCGGCGTAGCGGATATTGGCCCGGCCGGGGTTCCCGATGATCCGGTGGGCCCCGGTCCCGCCGGATCCGGCGCCGAAGATATAGCGGTCGATCTTTTCCAGGACCGAGGCGCTGGCGGTGGCCGTAAAGGCCGTTACCAGGGGGAGGCCCCCGGGCCGGCCCCCCGCGGCGGCGGCGATAATCTCGGCGATTCTGAGGTAGCCGGGCCGGAAACTCTCGCCCCATTCGCTCACGCAGTGGGCCTCGTCGATGACCAGGTGCACGATACCCAGGCCGGGGAGCCGTTCCATCACCCGGGGGCTTAAGAGCACTTCGGGATTGGCGAGGATCAGGCGGCTTTCTCCCCGGCGGATCTGCCCCCAGAGCGCCTCCCGTTCCTCAGGACTCTGGCCTCCCCGGAGGATTACCGGCCGGCCGCCCCGGAGGATCACCGGCCGGCCGCCCCCGGCAAGGGAGCGGAGCCGCCGCTCCTGGTCGGCCATGAGGGCGAGGATGGGGTAGATTACCAGGGTGGCCCCTTCCAAAAGCATGGCCGGGAGCTGGAAACAGAGGGACTTCCCCGCCCCCGTGGGAAGGATCACGATTTGCCGTCCCAGGGCGGCCCGGTCTTGGCCCAGGGCGGCGCGGTCTTGGCCCAGGGCGGCGCGGTCCTGGGACGGGACCGCCCGGTCTGCAAGTTCCCGGCTATTTGCGGGCCGTTTGGCATCCTCCGTTGCGGGCCGCTTGGCATCCTCCGCTACGGGCCGCCCGGTATCTTCCGCTTCGGGCCAGTTCAGGGCGATCCCTTGGGCCTCTGCGGCCTCCAGGATATTGGCCAGCGCCAGACGCTGGTAGGGGAAAAGCCAGGAGAGGCCGAAGAGCTTCCCGGCGGCCCGGACCACCGGATCCTCCCCGGTTCCCGGTATATCATCACGCATAACTATATATGGCGCGGACCCGGCATTTTGCTTGAGCCTAACTGTACCAATTTGAAGAACCGGGCTATAATCGGCCCCGTTATGGTAAAGCGCGGTTTTCATGTTCAGGTGTACCGTCTTTTCTGCCTCATCCTGGGGCCCCTGCTCAGGGCGGTCTTCCAGTATCAGGGCCGGGTCCTCCGGCAGATACCGGCGCCGGCCATCATCGTGGCGAATCACAATACCGATATTGACCCTATCCTCCTGGGGCTCAGCTTTCCCCGGCACAGCTACTTTGTGGCCAGCGAGCACATCTTCCGCTGGGGTCCGGTCTCCTGGCTGCTCCGCCTGCTCTTTGCCCCCATTATCCGGGCCAAGGGGGGCGCCAACACCCAGACGGTGATGGAGATCCTGGGGACCCTCCGGGAGGGATACAATGTTTCGATCTTTGCCGAGGGGAACCGGAGCTTTTCCGGGGTAACGGGGCCGGTGCTCCCCGCCACGGGCAAGCTGGTCCGGGCTTCCGGGGCCCACCTGGTAACCTTCCGCTTTCGGGGCGGTTACTTCGCTTCTCCGCGCTGGGGCCGCAGGATGCGGAAGGGGCCTATCCGGGGGGAACTGGTGGGGGTCTATTCGCCGGAGCAGCTCAGCACGATGAAGGCGGCGGAGATTACCGGGCTTATCCAGCGGGATATCCACGAGGACGCCTACGAGTCCCAGGCCCGGGATCCCCGGGCCTACCGTTCCCGGGCCCCGGCGGAGGACCTGGAAACGGGCCTCTACCTCTGCCCGGAATGCGGCCGTATGGGGGCCCTGAGCTCCCGGGCCAGCCGCCTCTATTGCTCCTGCGGCCTGGAATACCGCTATGATGAATACGGGGCTTTGCAGCGCTTAAAGGGCCCGTCTAACGGGGGGGGGGGGGGGGCCGTCTAACGGGGAGGGTAGCTTTACCAGGGTACGGGACTGGTGGTTCTGGCAGGAAGCGGCCATGGAGGGCCTGGTGGCGGCGGCCGGTCAAGCCGGTACGGTCAGTACGGAGGTCTGCGCCGACGAAGGCGAGGCGCTCTACGAGATCGACCGGGGCCGGCGCGCCCGGTTCGTATGCCGGGGCAGGCTCAGCCTGGGCCGCGATGGCCTCCGCTGCGGGGACCGGCGCTTTCCCCTGCGCGATATAGCGGACCTGGCCATGACGGGGCAGCGCACCCTGGTATTTTCCGCCGGGGGCAAGTCCTGGGAACTGAAAAACCCCCGCCCCCGGAGCGCCGCCAAGTACCAGCGCGCCTTCGATCTCTTAAAGCGCCCTTAGTCCGCGCTGGGCGGGCCGTCCCCCGCGCTGGGCGGGCCGTCCCCCGCGCCCGGCGGGCCGTCCCCCGCGCTCACGGGGCCGTCCCCCGCGCCCGGCGGGCCGTCCCCCGCGCCCGGCGGGCTGTCCCCCGCCGTGGCGGGCCGTCCCCCGCGCTGGGCGGGCCGTCCCCCGCGCTGGGCGGGCCGTCCCCCGCGCTCACGGGGCCGTCCCCCGCGCTCACGGGACCGTCCCCCGCCGTGGCGGGCCGTTCC
>JAITON010000096.1 GCA_031289935.1 Treponema sp. | reverse complement strand
CCGTCCCCGGCCGCATAGTCGTAGCCCTCGGGCAGGTCCAGGCTGAAGCCCCAGGTTGGGGAATAGAGGGGCTCCGCAACGGCGTTCAGAGCCCCGGCGGTACATGCGGCCGTTACCAGGAGAAAAAGCAGGTATTTTTGTAAGCGCTTCATGCTATAATCATCGGCATTACCGGTTGATTGCCGAAGTGTCTCAGGCGTATACTCTTCCCATGGCTGTGAATCCCCTGTTTCAACGTTTGGCCCTTCTCTCAGGAGAGGCCGCTCTGGATGCCTTGGCCCGGACCAGGGTCCTGGTTTTCGGCCTGGGCGGGGTAGGGGGCTGGTGCGCCGAGGCCCTGGTGCGGTCGGGGATTGGCCGTATCGGTATCGTGGATTCCGACAGGGTTTGCGTCACCAATATCAACCGCCAGGTTCAGGCTACGACTTCTACCCTGGGGCAGTCCAAGGCCCGGGCCCTGGAGAAGCGGCTTCGGGAGATCAACCCCGGTTGCGTGGTCGAGGCCTTTCCCAAGGTCTTTTCCCGGGAGACCGCCGCCGCCTTCGACATTCCAGGGGCCGATTACATCATCGACGCCATCGACAGTCTGGGCCACAAGCTTGATTTGATAGAATACTGCGCCGCCGCCGGAGTCCCGCTCTACTCATCCATGGGGATGGCCTGTAAGCTCGACCCGGCCCGGCTCAGGACCGCAGACATCTGGGAGACCCAGGGCTGCCCCTTGGCGCGGCTGGTCCGGGCTGGTCTGCGGAAGCGGGGTTTTACCGGCCACCTTATGGTTGTCTATAGCGATGAGCATATTTCCCAGGACCAGAGCATTCCCCTGGCCTGCGGTTCGGCCCGCTGTCTCTGCCACCTGCGTTTTGAGGGCCTTCCTGAAACGGCCTCCGAAGACAGTCCTGTGGACAGCCCCGCAGACGAGGCCCTGGTGGACTGGTGCAGCTCCAAGAAGGTGATCAACGGCAGCGCCGTTACCGTGACGGCTACCGCAGGGATGATCCTAGCGAGCCTCGTGATCCGGGAGGTCTGCCGGCGCGTTTCCCCGGAACTGCCGCCGGGGGAGCCCCCCCGTGGCTGACCGTTTCCTCAGGCGGGCCGGGCCGGCAACCGTGGTGCAAAAGCTGGCGGCCAAGGCGGTGCTGGAGCGGGACCTGATCTCCGGCGGGGACCGTATCCTGATTGCCGTATCCGGGGGCAAGGATTCCACGGTGCTGGCCTGGGCCCTGTCCAGACTCCGCCGGAGCCTCCAGAGGGACTACGAACTACGGGCCATCCATATTTCCAGCGATTTCTGCGCCTGCTGCAAGAAGGGGGCCCTGGTCAGGAACCTGGAATCCTGGGACATCCCCTTTGAGGACCGCTTTGTGCCTGTTATCGGCCGGCTCAAGGAGGGGAAGCAGATGAACTGCTACTGGTGCTCTACCCAGCGCCGTACCGAGCTCATAAAGTACGCCCTGGAAGCGGGCTTCAACAAGATCGCTCTGGGCCACCATCTGGACGATATCATCGAAACCTTCTTTATGAACCTGACCGGCAAGGGGGAGCTTTCGGCCATGCCGATGTTCCTCCGTTACCGGAAGTACCCCCTGAGCCTCATCCGTCCCCTGGGCTACCTGGAGGAGACTCAGATCATCGCCTGCGCCGCCGAGCTGGGGGTCCTGGCCTCAGCCTGCACCTGTCCCTACGGCCTCAATTCCGGCCGCCGGGACATGCGCCGTCGTATCGCCGAGTTCTCGGTCGGCTCCGGGGCCGTTAAGCGCCGCATCTTCCGGGCCCTGGGTGAAGGACCCCTCGACCTGCTCGATTCTCCCTGAACATGGGCTTGCTCAAATATGAAGGATGTGCTAGGCTCGCTGTATTGGGGATATAGCTCAGTTGGTAGAGCGATAGGTTCGCAATCTATAGGTCAGGGGTTCGAATCCCCTTATCTCCATTATTCGTGGCGAGGGTTTAATCTAAGTCTGTATCATGTAATGCCGCTTCTGTTGATGTACCTGCTGATATTCACGGGCCGTGTGTGTTATCCAGTCTAGGGGGCAAAGGCTCCCTGAGCCTGGGGCAAGGCCGCCTTGGGAGATTTCCTCAATACTAATACACCGGGAAGGACTCAAAGCCCGCATCTTTTAAGGCGATGATGGTCGCGTTGGGGTTAGCCCCCGGCGGAACCAGCACGGCCCAGTAGAGGGTCCCGTTTATTTCCCGCCTGAGGATCCGGGTCTCGAACCCCGCTCCCTGCAGCCGCCCCTCCATGGCCCGGGCGTTTTCCTCCCGGCTGAAAAGCCCTGTTTGGAGGAAGCCGCTCATACCGGTTGTTTCGGCCGTTTCCGGGACGGTTCCCGGCAGAGCTATGGGCGAAGCTATGGGCGAAGCTATGGGCGAAGCCATCGGCGAAGCTTCCTGAATAGTCACGATCCCCTCGCGGCCGGGGAAAAGGAACCAGAAGGCCGTGGGGGCGGCGCTCACCAATTCTCCCCGGAGGATCCGCCCCTCGGGACTCCCGGGGTATTGGGAGAGGAGCCGGGTCCGGTAGGCCTCTTCGCCGCTGATTTTCCAGAGACAGTAGAGTATCAGGGGCTCCCGGCCGGTATAGTCTCCCTGGTCCAGCAGGGCCTCGAGCCCCCCGGTGGAAAGCGACCGGAAGGCATCAATTTGAGCTCCCAGGAGCCGGGTTTCCCGGAGCATATCCCCGCCGGCTCCGGTGTCCAGGAGGATCGCCGTGATATATTCCATGGCCTTCTCCCATTCGCCCATGGCGGCCAGACAGCGGGCCCCCTCCAGGAGGCAGCGGCTGTCCCGGCTCCCGGGCAGGGCCTGGGCGGCAAGTTCCCAGGCCTCGGCCGCAGCGGGGAGATCCCCCGCCAGGCTGCGGAGGGAAGCCAGGCTGATCAGGAGATCCCGCCTGTCCGCGCCGGAAAGCTCCAGAGCCTCCAGCCTCGTCTCAAGCCCCCGGATCTCTCCCACAAGGCTCGTCTGGCCGGAAAGGGCCGTACCGGGAATCAGGAACAGGACGAGCGCCAGGAAAACCGGCCTAAGCGACTGCTTCAGGCCCCTATAGGTGGGATAGACAGCCTCGCTACGAATCAATCCCATGGGTATTGTTCTTGTCCTTCGACTCGGTAGCCGCAGCAAGGAGCCCTTTTGCCGGTTCCTTCTTTTTCTTGATCCTGCGGACCAGGGCCAGGGGCAGGGCGCAGACCAGGCCCAGCACCAGAGAGACCAGTACGGTCAAATAGACCGGCGCCTGCTCAATCTTGGCAAATCCGAAGGAGATATCGCAGCTATTATCCAGGTTAAACCCGATAAAGGCGAGAAAGACTGCGAGAACGATAATCAGACCGATAAAACGCCACATGAATCCTCCTATTTTGT
>JAITON010000079.1 GCA_031289935.1 Treponema sp. | reverse complement strand
AGCGCCCCGGACCGGCCGCTACAGATGCCCGTCGTCCAGGATGACGATGTCTACCCGGCGGTTGTAGGCCCGGCCCTCGGGGCTCGTGTTAGAGGCCACGGGCATGGTGTCCGCAAAACCGGCCACCTGGAAACGGTCTTCGCGTACCCCGATATCCGTCAGGTAATGGAGTACCGCAATAGACCGGGCGGTGGAGAGCTCCCAATTGGACTCCCAGGGGCCTGCGGGGTCAATGCCGGCATTGTCGGTGTGGCCTTCGATGCGGAATTTCCGGCCCGCCAGCTCGCCGGAATCCAGGAGGGAGCCCAGGCGGAGCAGAATATCACGGGTTTCTTCTATATTGACGCGGGCGCTGGCGGGGTTAAAAAAGGCGTCCCCCGCAAGGCTGATCACCAGGCCCCGTTCGTCATGGGTTACCCGTACCTTGTTGGACTTAATCTCCGGGTTAAAGAGGCTGACGGCCTTCTTCATGGAATCCCCCAGGACCCGGCCCGTTTCCTGGGCAGGCAGAGACATGATGGTATTGCCCAGGTCGGCCATTTTCCCGACGGAAAGGGTATTGCCCCCCGTGGAGGCCCCCATGCCCAGGTTGACAAAGGCCGAGGCCATGGCGGCCAGTTGGGAGGGATCTATATCGTCCGGGTTAAAGAGCGCTACGAAAAAGCAAAGCATCAGGGTAACCATGTCCGAATAGGTAACAATCCACTCGTTTCCGGCTGAACCGGCCTCCCGCTTTTTCTTTTTTGCCATGCTTAATCCTTGAGAATGTCCTTTTCCATCTGGTCCCGGGTCTTGGGCGCCAGGTAGGAGAGGAGTTTCTGGGCCAGGATCCGGGGGTTATCCCCGGCCTGTATGGAGAGGATCCCCTCGACGGCCATTTCCTTGATGCTCGACTCGTAGGCGTCCTGGGTCTTGAGCTTCCCGGCTATGGGGATCATCAGGAGGTTGGCCATCATGGAACCGTAGAGGGTGGTAACCAGGGCCACGGCCATGTTGCCTCCCAAGGCGTCCTTGTCTTGCAGGTTTGCAAGCATACCGATAAGCCCGATAACCGTCCCCAACATACCCAAACCAGGGGCCAGGGTGCCCCACATATTGATGATGGAGATATTATCGGCATGACGGCCCTGCATCTGGGAAAGCTCGTTTTCCAGGAGGTCCCGAATGATCGCCGCATCGGTGCCGTCGACCACCATACGCATGCCCTTTTTGATAAATTCGTCGTCCAGGTCCTCCAACTGGTCTTCCAGGGCCAGGAGCCCTTCCCGGCGGGCCTTTTCGGACATGGCCATGAGCTTGGTAATGATGTCCCTTTCGTTAAAATGGGGAACCTTAAAGGAAAGCCCAATGATCCCGAAGACCGAAACGGCGCTCTTGATACTGCTGAAGGTCATAAGAGCGAACCAGGAGCCTACCACCACGATGAGCACCGAGGGACCGTCTGCATAGAGCATGATGCCGGTGATACCAGCGCTGCCCGTGGCAATGCCCAACACGATCATAGCGAAACAACCGATAATACCAATGAGGGTCGATATATCCATGCAGCTTACTCCTCGTTCCCAAAGCCGCCGATCCGCCGGCGGTAGGCCACAATCCGGTCGATGACATCGGCGGCGGCTTCCCGGACTACCACATACTTGCCCGAGAGCATGAGCAGGGTGGTATCCGGGCGTGTTTCGATTGATTCGATCTGGTGGGGATTAATATAATATTCTTTTCCGTCAAGCCGGGTTACCAGTATCATCTAAATCCCCACCCTATCTTCTTAATCCTACCTTAATTACCGCTTTAATTGCAAGACTTCCTGGAGAAGCTGATCCGCAGTCTGGATAGTCCGGGTGTTGGCCTGGAAGCCCCGCTGGGTAACGATCATGTCCACGAACTGCTCGGACATGTCCACGTTGGACATTTCCAGAGCGCCGGAGACGATCTTCCCTTTGCCCTGGGAGTTACAAGGGCCGATGTTGGCGTTCCCCGAGTTGTTGGAGGCCACAAAGGCGGTGTCTCCTGCGTGCTCCAGGCCGTTCTGGTTGGCAAAGCTTGCCAGGGCGAGCTGGCCCAGGGTCCGGGTCGTGCCGTTGGTATAGACCCCGGTGATGACCCCGCTGGTGTCGATCTTGAAGTTCTCCAGATAGCCCATGGTGTAGCCATCCTGCTCGAAGGCCTTGGTGCTGCTGCTTGCGGCGTACTGGGTAATCGTGTTCACCAGGCCCCCTACGGCCCCCAGGTTCAGGGCGAATTCCTGGCGCACCACTGCGCCGTCCGCATCGGGGGCGGTGTTGGGCACATCAAAGGCCACGTTCATGGTTACCGGCCCGGCTTCCGGGCTGGGGTTCCCGGCGGCGTCTACCACGCTCACCAGGGTGCCCAGGTTGGAGAAGGTTACCGTGAAGGTAGTGCCGTCCCCGGCAAGAGGAGCCGCAGCGCCCAGACCCACGGCGGTGTTGACCCCGGCCTCGGCGGCAGGGTCCACGATAACCGTGGCGGTCCAGGTGTTAGGCGCCGGTTCGCCGGTAACGGGGTCAACCAGGGGGGTAAATTCCACCCGCAGGGTATGCGGGTTCCCGAAGCTGTCGTAGATGTTAATCTCCGTACCCCAGGCGCCGCCGGCCTCTGTCCGCTTGTCCAGGTTGCAGGCAAAGTCCACCGCAGTGGTGGCCCGGGCAGAAGCCTTGCCCCCCACAGGGATGATCAGGTCCTCGGTATCCCGGGACACGTCCAGGGTCAAGACCCCGTCCACTTCCCGGGCCATCCAGCCCTGGACCCGCATACCGTTGGCGGGGTTCACGAAGGTACCGTTCTCGTCCACGTTAAAGTCCCCGGCCCGGGTATAGTAGGTATTCTGCCCGTCCCGGAGAACGAAGAAACCGTTCCCCTGTATGGCCAGGTCCGTGCCGACCCCGGTGGTCTGGAGAGAGCCCTGGGTGTGGATGGTGTCAATGGCGGCGATGCTCATACCGAGCCCCACTTCCTTGGGGTTCACCCCGCCTACGTCCTCGGTGGGCCGGGCCGCCGCAGACATCTGCTGGTAGAGCATGTCCTGAAAATTCACCCGGCCCCGCTTAAAGCCCGTGGTATTGATGTTGGAAATGTTATTACCAATCACATCCATACGGGTCTGGTGATTCTGAAGTCCAGAAACACCGGAAAACAATGATCGCATCATAGTGCGTATCCTCCTATTTCGCTCATCGAACTTGGCTCTGTCCGAAAGGTTTGCAAAACTTGCGGACAGCCCCCATCATTCCTCAAAAACCTGGATGACCTGTTCCCAGGGATAGTAGACTCCGTTGACCCGCACCTCGGGGTAATCCCCCCGGGTAACGGCATTCACAGTTCCCTGAACAACCCGGTTGCCATCGTAGATCTCCACCGGCCTTCCCAATGCCGAAACCGCCTCGCCGCCTGAAAGCAGGTTGGCGAGCTGGTTAAAGCTCTCGGCCATGTTGTTCATCTGCTCCAGGGTAGAGAAGGAGGTCATCTGGGCGATGAATTCCGTATTCTCCATGGGGCTGGTGGGGTCCTGATACTGTAATTGGGTAATGAGGAGTTTCAAAAAATCATCCTTGCCCAATTCCTGCTGCGGCGCCCTTCCTTGGCTAATTTGTTTGTTGTAATCCGTTACCATCCGCGTTACGTCCATCATTTCCTGTGTGCTGAGTACCGATTCAATTGCCATAGCTTCTCCGTTATACCAACATGTTAACTGGGATATAGTCCCCTAGGAGACCGCTACCCAATCCGGGGATAAAATCCCCTAAAAATTCGTTTTCAAGGATATCCGAGGCGTTGTCGTAGTTCGTCGCAGCCAGACGCTCCGAAAAGAAGGGGCTCGCTTCCCCCTCCTGCCATTGCCGGCCTGCACCGTTCTCTCCACCGTCCCGGGATACCGCCATCTCTATACTGGCGCCATCGAAACCCGAATCCCTAAAGGCCTGTTCCAGGGCACGAATTTCCTGCTCGAACGCCTTGAGGGCCTCGTCGCTTTCCACGATGATTTGCCCTGCTATCTTGTTTTCGGTCATTTCCAAGCGTATCTTAACATTTCCCAGAGCCTCGGGTTTGAGGTTCAATCTGATGATCCCTTCCCCGCCGTCCCGGAGGATGATTGAGGCGTGGCGTACGATATCGGTGTTAAGGTTCTCGTGGAGTTCCCTGGCCAGCATATCCTGGAAGTTTCCTTCCTGAGGGCCGGCGCCGGGGGC
>JAITON010000077.1 GCA_031289935.1 Treponema sp. | reverse complement strand
GGCCGGGCCCCCCGCCGGGCCGGCGGGGCCGGCCCCCCCCCCCCGCCATCCGGTAGGATGGCGGTCCAGTTTGCGCCTGCATGCAATCCTACCGGATTGCACTGGACTATTGTAGGCGTATGCAATCCTACCGGATTGCAGGGCCTTATGGGGGCCGGAATTACGCTTCTTTGTTCAGAACTTTGTGCCGTTAGCATGGTGTAAGTATAGACCTTCCTGATAATAATGTCAAGTGGTTTGTGAAAAAAAACATCAAAATCTTGAAAAAAACGGGAAAAACTTCACGCGGAGGCGCTCTCTTGCCTTGACCTTCCGGTAAAGCTGTGCTAATCTGGCGTTATGAACAACACCAAGATACCAAACCGGTCCGAAGTTGAGCCCAGGAATACCTGGGACCTTTCCACATTATTCGCCAGCGACGACGCCTGGAGCGCCGCCCTGGAGGTCTTAGAGCAGTTGGGGGGCAAGATTCCCGCCTTTAAGGGGAGCCTTGGCAAGTCCGCCGAAAGCCTGGCGGATTTCCTCGATTTTTACCGGGATCTGGGCATCCTGGAGGAGCGGCTGGGGACCTACGCCCAGCTTCGTACCACCGAGGACGAGGGCGACGGAAAGGCCCGGACCATGCTGGGCAAATTCATGATGGCCGATACCGGCATCCAGGCCGCCCTGTCCTGGGCGACCCCGGAGATTCAGGCCGTCCCCGACGCCGATATGGGGGTCTACCTCTCCCATGGGCGGCTCAGGGATTACCGCATCTATCTGGAAAGGCTGCTCCGCCTTAAGAGCCATATCCTGAGCGAGAAGGAGGAGCGCATCCTGGCCCTCCATGCCGAGGGGGATAACCTGGCGCAGGAGGCTTTCTCGGTGCTGACCAATGTGGACATGAGCTTTGGGAACATTGATACGGCCCAGGGGCCCCTTCCCCTGACCAAGTCCACCTGGGCGGTCTTTATGGAGAACCCGAACCGGGCCGTCCGCAAAAAGGCCTACGAGAGCTTCTATGAGCATTTTGCCGCCCTCAAGACCAGCCTGGGGGCCCTCTACGGCGGCTCGGTCAAAAAGGATGTGATCAACGCCCGGATTCGGGGCTATTCCTCGGCCCGGGCGGCGGCCCTCTTCCCGGACAATGTTCCCGAAACAGTCTACGATAACCTGGTTTCCACCATTGGGGCCAACCTGGAGCCCCTGCACCGCTACTACGGCCTGCGCAAAAAGGTCCTCAGGCTGGATACCCTGCGGCATTACGATGCATACGTGCCCCTGGTGGGGGATATTAGCCGCAAGACGAGCTGGAACGAGGCGGTAGGCCTGGTCTCTCTGGCCCTGGCCCCTCTGGGGGATGAGTATGTGAACACTCTTCGGGCGGGTCTTCTGGACCGCTGGGCGGACCGCTACGAGAACCAGGGTAAACGCGCCGGGGCGTTCTCTGCGGGGACTTTTACCGGGGACCCTTACATCCTGATGAATTACCAGGAAGATTCCATCGGGGATGTCTTTACCCTGGCCCACGAGGGGGGCCATTCCATGCATTCCTGGTACTCGGTCCGGGCCAATCCCTTTATACACTACAGCTACAGTATCTTCGAGGCCGAGGTAGCCAGTACCTTCAACGAGGAACTGCTTTTCCGCCAGATGATGAAGACCGCCGGGAGTGACGAGGATCTGAAGACCTGGCTCATCAACCGCCGGGCCGATACTATCCTGAGCACTCTGTACCGGCAGACTATGTTCGCCGAGTTCGAGCAGCGCAGCCACGAGCTCGAGGAAGGGGGCACGCCTCTAACGGCGGATCTGCTCCGCAGCGAGTACCGGAAGCTCCTGGAGAAGTACTTTGGCCCCGGGATGGTCTTTGAGAAAAATTCCGACCTGGAGGGTCTGCGGATACCCCACTTCTACAACGCCTTTTACGTGTACAAGTATTCCACGGGCATTTCCGCTTCCCTGGCTCTGGCCGAGCGGGTTCTTTCGGGCGGTAAAGCCGAACGGGAGGACTACTATCGCTTCCTCATGTCCGGGGGAAGCCGCTTCCCTATCGATTCCCTCAAGCTAGCCGGGGTGGATATGTCGAGCCCGGCCCCGGTGGAGGCGGCTTGCAAGATTTTCGGCCGTCTCGTGGATGAGCTGGAAAAACGGCTGGACTGAGGCCGGGCCCTAGAACGCTTAGAACCGGTCCGCGAGCCCGTAGCCTGCGGGGGCCAGCTCCTCCCAGGGGGAGGGTTCCAGCACGTCCTTGTCAACCTGGGCGTAGATCTGCCGCTCGTAGCCCGGTTCGGGGTAAAGGGAGTTCCGGGTGTTGAGGTAGGCCAGGTTGATGCCCGGACTGGAGAGGTCCCCGAAGCCGGCGCGGACCATGGTATCGGGGTCCCGGGTAATGGTATCCCACGCCCGGGCCGATTCGGTATAAAGCCCCAGGGCTGAGGAACGGTAGCTGCCCTGGCCTGTCCGGTCGGCCAGATGTTCCAGGGCGGCCCCCAGGTTGTTCCGGGCGGTCATGAGCCGTTCCGCCAGTTCCACATGATCGGGCCGCTCGGCGAGATTGAGGGAGCTAAACCGGGAAAGATCCGCCTCCAGGATATCCAAGAGCATGGTGTAATAGCCCTGGGCGGTATAATAGTCCCCCCGCATATAGGCGGCGTTACCCAGGGCATAGAGGATCCGGCGATTCCGGGGCATGTCCAAGGAGGCTTCCTGGAAACGGTCCAGGGCCTCCGCCCATTGGCGCAGGTAGTAATGGGCGGAGGCCATACGGTACAGCATCTCGGGGGGGGCCCAGCCGCCTTCCTCGGCCCGCCGATAGTAGCGCAGGACGGTCTCCATGTCGCCGGACTTGACAAAGTATTCCAGGTCCCCCAGATCGGCGTAGAGCCGGCTGTATTCCGGTGAAGGGCGCAGGAACTGCCGGGCCAGGGCGTCCTCGTAGATCCGAATCCCTTTGATCAGTTCCTCCTCGGCGGCAAAAAATCCCCGGGCCTGGATCAGGAGCTGGGCGTAGCGCCGCTCCGCATCGATCCGGTAAGCCGTGCGCCGGGGATTCTCCAAGAGGGCGGCGTCGAAGTTCCGCACTGCCTGTTCCAGGGGCTGCCGCTGGTCGCTGGCGCTGCCGTAGCGGCTATAGTAGCGGCTCAGATGATAGTAGGGCTCCGGTTCCAGAGGAGCCGCCGCAATGGCCCGGAGCAGGAGGTCCCGAATCCCCGTAATGCGCTCCAGATTGGCGTCGGGCACCCCCTCCACCTCCTCCAGCCGTTTGTCCAGGAGATAGCCGGCCAGTTCCGTCAGACCAGCAGGGGAAATTTTGTGCCTCGTGGCGGGGTCAAAATACTCCTGGAGGGGGATAACCTCCTCCAGATTATCAGTCCTGATAAAGTAGATGAGCATACGCTCCACTACTGGATCGGTCCAGCCGTTGGTCTCCAGAAGCCGGGCATAGGCGGCCCGGGCGTCCTCATAATGAGCAGGCTCAATATCAGCCCAGGCAAGGAAGTTGTCTCCCATGGCCAGGAGGCCGTCCTTGTCGTTCAGTTCGTAGTCTAAAATATTGGCCCTAAGGATTGTTTCCGCCTTAGAGTAATTTCTGAGGTAATTGGTTTCCAGAGCGGCGTAATCCAGGGCGCCCTTCTTGTCCCGGGGATACCAGAGCAAGAGCTGGTCGTACTTTTCCTCGGCCAGGAGGTATTGCCGTTCGTCCCGGTAGGCTTCGGCATAACGGTAGAACCAGTTTTTGACCCGGAGAATCCCGAAGGCTTCGACAAAACGCTCCCTCCCCCGCTCGTATTCCCCCTCCTGTATTTGCTCAAGTCCAAGCTGATAGATTGAACCGGCCCGGGCGGGGATATAGACCAGGCGATAGATCAGGAAGGAGAGCAGTCCCGCCGCCAGGAGGACCAGGGCGGCAATCCTGAAGAGGGGGAGAAACTTATGAACAAAGATATAGTTAAAGCTGGATTGTTCGGCCTCCAGATCTTCGCCGGACCGCTTCCTGTAACCCTTGGCAATGGGGATAATCTGGCCGGTAATTTTCTCCGCCAGGGCCGCCGCTTCCTCCGCCGCCCCCCCACGGACCAGGAGCTTGACGAGGGAAGAAAGCTGGACCGGGACCACGGTCATCTCGGCGATAATCTGCTCGCAGGCAATCCGGAGATTCAGGGGATAATTTTCCAGGCTGGCCTGGAGTTTGGCAAAATCCTCCTCGGACAGATTAATTTCGTCCCCGTCGTCCCCGGAACCTGCGTCAAAAAGATCGTCAAAGTTATCGGTGCCACCCCCACCCTTGCTTTCCTCCGGCTCTTCACCATCGCTCCCAAGGGTAAAGGCCTCGAAGGGATCCTTCGGTTCAGCAGGGGGCTCGGGAGGCGGTCCGCCGGGCGATTCCAAAGGCTCGTCCGGGGTTTCCGGCTCCACCGGGAGGGGGGCTGGTTCTTCGGGGAAGGAAAGATCAATTTCCATCGGATCCTCCCCGGTTTCGCCGCCCAGATCACCGTTAAGAAGACGGTTCAGCTCATCATCGGGAAAGGCAAGGTCCATACCGCCGGGTTCTTCAGACGCCAGAGGAAGCTCGCCGGGAGGTACTTCGTCCTCGTCTAGGGGCACACCGGAAGGCCCGCTTTCAGGGAGTTCCTGGGGCGGTTCATCATCATTATCTTCCGGGGGGATAAATTCGGGAATGTTTTCGTTAATAAGGTCCCCAAGGCCAAGATCCTCCGGGGATTCGGTGAGCCCTTCCCCGGAGAGCGGCTCGGGAGCTGCGGGGGTCTCGGTGGCAAGAGGGGCCGCCGGCTCCACGCCGGGCAGAGGGAAGTCCTCGGGAACGCGCTGCTGAGCGGTCAGAACAGCAGCTTCGCGTCCGATTGTGAGAAATGATTCTTTGAATACCTCAAGCTGCTTTAATGACGGCATGATTAAGATATTGGACTATAAACCGATAATTGTAAAGGATATATTATGAAGAAATACATCGGTTTAGCCCTCCTTGTGCTTATTATCGGCAAGATCGGGGCCTTGGATACAGAATCTTCTCATTTTATTGACTATCTTTTGGGGATAGAAAGGCCCGGAAGCCCCCGGATTTTCCAGGACGGAGTAGTTTTTACCGCCCCCTCAAGTTACCGGAGCGTGGGAATCGCCTTTGCCCACGAGGGGTTTGCCACTATCCACTGGTTCAAAAAGCTCCTTATTCCCGTGGACATGCCGGCTGCGGCCAAAAAAGAATCGGGCCCCACGGTGAGCTACGAGGATTCGGGGTTCCTCTTCTACGCCTGGGAAATCCCGCCAGGTATGCGGGAGGCCGAGTACCGGCTCGTGATTAACGGCCTCTGGACCTCCGATCCTCTGAACAGCCTCCTGCGGCGGGACCCCGTATCGGGGCTGCTCCGCTCGGTGGTAGCCCTGCCGGATATCCCCCGGACGCCCGCCGCCACCGCAGGGCCCGCAGGGACCCTCAGCCTGAGCTACCAGGCTCCTTCCGGGGAGACCGTTACAGTAGCCGGGGACTTTAACGGCTGGGACCCCTTTATGTACGAACTTCGGGAGACAGCTCCGGGGCTCTATACCATGACCCTGCCCCTGCCGCCGGGGACCTATCACTATGTATTTTATCACCGGGGCCGGCGGATCCCGGACCCCAACAGCCCCAACTGGGTCTATACGGCGAACGGGGAAGCGGCTACGGAAGTGATCATACGGTGAGCATCAGGATTAATCTTTGAGCAAGCGGTCATACTTGGCGTTTTCTTCCTCCAGGGCCAGAAGATGGGTCTGCTCCTTTTCGAGTTCCAACTCCATCATCCGTTGCTGAAGTTTGAGCTTTTCCAGTTCTATCTTGTTCTTTTTGCTCTTATAAATAAAAGCAAAGACAATGCCGGGGGCAAGAACGAAAATACTCAGGATAGCAACGAGACTGATAATGGTATCTAGCATAAAAAAATCCTAGCATATTATCATTTTCTACACAATACGGGCCAAAACCCGCTTGACCTTTTGGGAGAAAAGGGTTATATTAAAAGCACGACGCAGGATAGAGCAGTTGGCAGCTCGTCGGGCTCATAACCCGGAGGTCGTAGGTTCGAGTCCTACTCCTGCTATTGGCTTGTAAGTCTTTATATATAAAGATTTACAAGCCATTTTTTTGCCTCCCTAGATAATTCCCAGGGGGATCAGAACCGCCATCAAAAGTATATCCAGCGCGGCCATGGCGCCTATAAAGCGCTTTTGGAAGGCTGGTTTCCTGTCAGGCACAAGAAAAGCGGCCAGGAAAAACGGAATGTACGTGGTTATAAACACCGGAATAGCCCCCCACCAGGGGTAAACCCAGATAAAGGCCGGGGTGGAAGCCAGGAAAATCTCTACCGCGCTAAAAAAAGCGGCGTTTCCTATGGCAAAAAGCCAACGGTTATTTATACCCAGAATCTTCTTTTGGGGATCCTCCGGCAGCAGTTTGCTCATAACCAGGCCTGCCACGGAAAACATCATAGACAGTTCCCAGCTAACCCCGATAAGGATGATAAAACTGGTGCTTTCGGGCGACACCGTCCAGAGCGCGTAGCCCGTGGCGGCGCCTATTATGGCGTTTACAATCTCGTAAAACCAGTGAACCGTGTAAAGGGCAAGGCCCGCCACAATGCTGCGGTAATTACGGTTCTTCAATTCCGTTGCGTACACATAAACCGCGAAGGTAAGAAACACGATGAATGTCCAGTTAAAGTTACCCACCCCGCGGACTGCGGCATTTGCCCTATCAGCAAGGCCGGCGTTTTCCCATTTTCCAAACCACATACAAACTCCTTATGCTGATAATAGGCCAGGAATGTTCGACCGTCAATACCCCGTCCGCCCAACTATATGGCGCGTATCCGCCCCAATAATCCACACACGGAGACGCAGAGGGGAAAGGGGCTGATTGCGTGGGGCCTCCGGTTCACCTGAAGTAGCCCACGCCCCCTTCGAAAAGCCGCTGGAACTTATTGCCGGGAATGTTGACATGGACGTACTCCCCGCAACGCTCCGAGTGGGCCATCTTGCCCAGGACCCGCCCGTCGGGGCTGGTCAGGGCCTCTATGGCGAAGGCCGAGCCGTTGGGATTGTCCGGCTCCGCCAGGCTTGGCCGTCCTGTGGCGTCAACATAGCAGCAGGCCGCCTGGCCGGCCTTGAAGCAGGCAGCCGCCTGA
>JAITON010000184.1 GCA_031289935.1 Treponema sp. | reverse complement strand
TATATAAGTTATGCCGCGAATTTAACTAAACCGGAGCATGTTGCCGCATTATCTGATTGGCTCATCAATTTGTAATCTATCAAGGGGGGTTGTATGTTTTGCATCTGATGACGGTGGCTGGTGTGGCTGCGGGAAGGCGTAGTTTTCACCAGTGACAGGCATACGGTCGGTTTGAAAGCGGACGGCACGGTTATTGCGGCGGCGCGTTGGGCGGCTTGTTCACCAAGAAATGTAAGTCCTGCGGTAAAACGCAGTGAGGTTCCTTTATGCCTAATTATTTTTTCTGAGCAAGACCAGATGCCGCTCCTCGTCCAAAAACGGCGTGGGGCAGGGTAGGGCTTCCCAGGCCAGGCTCCCCGGCCCCCCACCCAAGGCCTTCTCCAGCGCCGCCATCTCCTCCGCTATCGCGGCCCGGCGGCCCTTGCAGGCGGCCAGAACGCCCCCCTTCGCCAGGAGCCGGAGAAGGCCCTTAAAGACCGGCGGCGCCTGGCGTTTGCCGGTGGCTGAACCCGGTTGCGGTGGTTCGGCCAAGAGAGATTTTTGCGTTACCAGGGGGCGGAAGGCCCGGAACACCAGGAGGTCAAACCTGCCGGCCGGGGCCCGCTCCATCTCCCCTTCCTCTACTGTAAGCTTGGGCAGCCCCAATATCGCCTGAGTATTCCGCAAAAATCCTACCCGCCGCCCCATGCGTTCAATCAGGGTAACCGGCGTATCCGGCAGGGCTATGGACAGGGGTATCCCCGGCAAACCCGCGCCGGAACCCACATCGGCTATGGTTGGGGAGGGGGAGGCATTCTTGAGCAGCCTGATGATGTGTCCCAGGGGGGCGAGGGAATCAAGGATGTGCCGCAGCACGAGTTCCTCCCGGGTCCTGGCCCCTACAAGGCCGTAAGCGGGGTTGAAGAGCTCAATTTCATCCATGTACCGTTCGAGCAGCGATACTACTTCATCAAGCCGGTGGCCAAGAGCCACTTCAATATCACGATCACCGGCCCGCAGTACCGCTAAGCCTTCCTGTAACACTACTTCCTCCAGTATGCCGGCATGAAGAGGATAAATACGGTCCAGAGCTCAAGCCTGCCGGCGATCATGACAAAAGAATAGAGCCACTTGATGTAGCCGGGGAACCCGCCGTAACTGCCGTTGAACCCCACCGCGCCGAAGCCGGCGCCGATATTGCCAATAACGGATAGGGCGGCGCTGAAGGACGAAAAGAGGTCCGTCCCCGATGCGGCGGTGATGAGGGTGGTGATCATCATCACCAGAAAATAGAGGAAGAAGAAGCCTGCGGCGCCGTAGATCAGATCCTTGCGGCCCACTTTCCGGTTGATCTGTACCTTGAAAATGCCCCGGGGATAGATGATCTGCCTGAGCTCATTCCCTGCCTGCTTGAAGAGCACTGCATAGCGGATCACCTTGATACCCCCGGCGGTGGATCCTGAACAGCCCCCGATGAAGGCCAGTACCAGGAGTATCGCCTTGGCTGCCTGGGGCCAGACTTCGTAATCAATAATGACGGCCCCGGTGGTGGACAGGATTGAGGCCGCCTGATGGAAGCCGTAACGCAGGGCCAACGAAAGCGAACCGTAGTGGACGGCGAGAATTGCCGACAGTACTACTGCGGCGATAAGAAAAATCCCCAGAAAAGCTTTAAGCTCGGTATTGGACGCCAGGTCCCGGAATTTACCCCGGAGGAGCCGGTAGTAGAGACTGTAGTTGATGGCCGTAAGGAGCATAAACACCAGGGATATCCCGTCGATAAAAGCGGAATCGTAATAGGCCAGGCCGGCATTTTTCGTGCTGATTCCTCCGCCGGCCATAATGCTGAGGCCGTGGCAGACTGCGTCGAACCAGCCCATGCCCCCCAGCCGGTAGAGCAGGGTCAAGAGCAGGGTCAAGCTGCTGTAGACAATCCAGATGAATTTTGCCGTAGCGGCGATCTTGGGCGTCATCTTCTCCTTTTCAGGGCCCGGCGATTCGGCCTTGATGAGCTGGAACCCCCCGACCCCCAGCAGGGGCATCAGGGCCACGGTGAGGAGCACGATCCCCATGCCGCCGAACCAGTGAGTCAGGGAACGCCAGAGCAGGAGGGACCGGGGCAGAGCTTCGATGTCGGCAATGGTGCTGCCCCCGGTGGTGGTAAACCCGGCAGCGCTCTCAAAAACCGCATCGGTGAAACTAAGGCCGGAGAACAGAAAGGGCAGAGCGCCCAGGAGGCTCGCCAGTACCCAGGTGAGGAACACCAGCAGAAAGCCGTCCCGGGGGCTGAGCCTGACAGGTTTTCTGTTACCCGCAACGAGGCTGTAGCTCAGGGAGGGGAGAGCCGCCCCCAGGCTAAGGCTTAGGGAAATGATAAAGCCGTGGATCATGGGGCCTTCCCGAAGCGCTATCGCCATGACGAGCGGAGGGAGCATGATGAGGCCGATGACGCCCATCAACAGAGTTAGTACCCGCGAAAACATGACAAGCCGTTCTGTTTTTTTCCCCAATATCATGTTGTTTGCCGTAGCTCTTACCTCCGCCAGTAATCCCGGGAAAAGCACACAAAGGCGCTCCAGAGCTCCAGCCTTCCGGCGATCATCATCAGGGACAGAAACCATTTCTGCCAGTCTGGAAGGCTGTGAATCAGGGAATCCATCTTCCCAAAGCCCATGCCGATATTGCCCAGGCTGATGAGAGCTACGTTGAGGGCGCTAAAGAGGTCAGTCCCCGAGGTACTCACCACCACGAAAGTCACCAAGACCAGGAGCAGGTAGAGGAACACAAATCCTGCCACCCCGTAGACCGCATCTTTTCTGCCGGTGGTATTGTTTAGCCGGATACTGAAAACCCCCTTGGGATAGATCAGCCGCTTCATTTCGTTGCCCGTCTGCTTGAAAAGGATGATATGGCGGATAATTTTGATACCCCCGGCGGTGGACCCCGAACAGCCGCCGATGAACATCAGGAGGAAGATAACTCCCTTTGCCAGAGGCGGCCAGAGATCCTGGTCGGTAGCGGAAAGGCCGGTGGTGCTCAGGGTTGATGTTACCTGGAAGAAGGCGTAGCGGATATTTTCTCCCAGCGTTGCAGGGACAGCTCCGCTGTCCTGAAAAAGCAGTGATAGTGTCACGAGACTAACAGAGATCAGAATAATTGCAGCATAGGCTTTTGCCTCACTGTTATTGATGATTTCGGAAAATCTACCCCGGAGGGCCTGGTAGATCAGGGTAAAATTGAAGCCCGCCAGAGTCATGAACACAATACAGACCCACTCAATCCAGGGGGAATGGTAGGAAGCAATACTGTTGTTCATGGATGAAAAGCCCCCGCTCCCCATGGTGGAAAAGGCATGAAACGCCGCATCGAACCAACTCATGCCACCCAGTCTGAGCAGCAGGATTTGCAGAACTGTAAGGCCCAGGTAGAGGCTCCAGAGTATCCCGGCGGTCCGGGTAATCCGGGGGGCGATACGATCCGTTTCGGGGCCGGGGCTCTCGGCCCGCAGCAATTGGAAGCCCCCCACCCCGATGACCGGCAGGAGGGCCACCATGAGTACCACGATCCCCATGCCCCCCAGCCAGTGGGTCAGAGCCCGCCAGAAAACCAGGGACCGGGGTATGGCTTCCACATCCCCCAGCATGGTGGCCCCCGTGGTGGTAAACCCGGAAGTGCTTTCAAAGACCGCGTCCGTAAACCCGTCAAAATATCCTGAAAGGGCAAAGGGCAGGGCCCCTAGGAGGCAGATCAGCACCCAGGCCAGAAACACCAGGAGAAAACCATCGGCGGTGCTAAAGCTCACCGGTTTCCCGTGGGATAGTATTACGGTTGGAATAGCGGCCGCCAGCATTAGGGCAATGGGAATACCAAAGGCCCGCAGCATTTCCACTTCCCCCAGGATCGCCGCCATAACAAGGGGAACCAGCATAATCAGGGCCAGGATTCCCAGGATGTAGATGGCGATCCGTAGTATTACTGCGCGGTTCATGGCAAACCCTTAGCTGGCGCCGCCGAAGAGCCGGCCGATCTCCCCTTCTGCGCCGTTTTTGGCGATGAGGACAATCCGGTCGGTGGCCCTGAGCTCGCTATCGCCCCGGGGGATAAAGGCCTCGCCGTTCCGTGTGATCAGCATTATGAGGCAGCCTGTGGGCAAGCGGCAGTCTTTCAGGGCCTTGCCCGCCACCGGGGCCTCAGCGCCTATTTCCAGTTCCAGAATATTGACGCTGCCATCCCCCAGCCGGTGAACCCCCCGGACCCCGCCGCCGATCATATGGGTCAGAATGGAATCCACCACCACCGACTTCATGGGGATCACCACATCTATCCCCAGCTTTCGTGCAATGGCGGCATAACTGGGGCTGGTAACCATGGCAATGGCCCGCCTGACCCCCCGGGACTTGAGGTAGACCGCAGTAATGATGTTTAGTTCCTGCTGATCTGTGGTGGTAATGATCAGGTCCAGATCATCAATCTGTTCTTCGGTAATAAAACTTTCGTCGGTAATATCCTCGTTCAGAATCAGCGCCTGGGGGAAACGGGCGGTCAGCTCTTTGCAGAGGGCGTAATCGTGCTCAATGATGGTCAGGCGGTTACGCATCCGGGGAATGATCTTTTTGAAGAAGGAAAAAATGCCCTTTCCCTTTGGATTTTCCGGGCTCTTCCCCAGAATCCCCTCGGCAATCAGCACCCCCAGCCTGCCCCCGCCCACGATACCGATCTTCCGCAGGGGCTTTTCGGTCCGGCCCACCAGGCGGAAGATATTCTCCATCTCCGATTCCTTGGCCAGGATGTGTATCCGGTCTCCCCGGTGGAGCACCGTGGACCCCGTGGGGGGCATACATTCGCCCTGCCGCTCCAGAAGGGTCACCAGGCTTTCCCCGGTGTCCAGGCTGTGGTAGTTTTTCAGCGCCAGGCCGTCAAAGGCGCAGTCCTCTATGATGTCCACGGAACAGAGATCGTAGGGAGTCCCCGGAAAGGAGAGGATGTCCCCCAGCGCGCCGTGTTCAATGGCGTCCAGTACCGACCGGGAGGCCTCCACATCGGGGTGGACAAACCAGTCGATCCCCAGCACCCGGTTACCCTCCACATGTTCCCCGGCCCCGCTGAGCCGCACATAGTCGTCGTTCCGCACCCGGGCGATCTTGATCATTTTGGAATTCCGGGTTGAAGCCAGACCGCAGACGATCATGTTCACTTCATCGGACTCGGTAACGCAGATGATGGCGTCCGCTCTGGTTACCCCCGCGTCTTCCAGGGCGCTCATGCTGTTCCCCGCATCGTGGACCACCTGGCAGTCCAGCCGGTTCGAGGCGTGGCGGGCCCGTTCCTCATTGGGTTCGATAATGGACACATCGTGTTTTTCCGAGATTAACTGCCGGGCTAACTGGCTCCCTACTGTCCCGGCGCCTACAATGATGATACGCATTATTCCTGGAGTATATCAGCTCCGGTGAGTTCCGAGAAGCCCGGCCAGGTAACGGCGGCGCTCTCCGCCCCCGCGATTTTTACCGGCCCTGCTGCACCCAGGGCCGCCGCCTCCAGGGCCATCACGACGCGGTGATCCCCCCAGCCCTCTACCTGCCCCCCCGCTAACCTGCCGCTACCCCGAATGATCAGTCCGTCGGGCCGTTCCGTGCAGGCCGCTCCCAGTCTGCCCAGTTCCCGGGCCATCACGGCGATACGGTCGGTCTCCTTGAGCCGCGCGTGGGCCACATTCACCAGGGCCGTCTCCCCCTGGGCATAGGCCCCCAGGACCGCCAGAACAGGCAGCAGGTCGGGCGTAGCGTTCAGGTCGAAGACGCCCCCATGGAGCGGCCCCTCCCGCGACACCCTAAGCCGCCATTCCCCCGTATTGACCGGCCCGGCCTCCTGTTCCCAGCGGACCGTACAGCCCATGGTCTCTATATAGTGGAAAAAGACCTTATCCCCCTGGGTATCTTCCGGGTCAAGGCCCAGGAGGCTCACCGGCCCGCCGGTAATTGCGGCGGCGGCGCCCGGAAAGGCCGCAGAGGAAAAGTCCCCCGGTACGGCCCCGTTCATGGGTCTGTAGGCCCCCCCGCCGGGGATACGGAAGCGGCTGTAGTCCCCGGCCCGCTCGCAGGGGATCCCCTGGGCGTCCAGATAGGCCAGGGTCATGTCGATGTAAGGCTTCTCGTTGAGCAGGGGCGCTTCGATCTCGGTAAGGGTCCCCAGGGGCGCCAGAGGCGCCGCCAGGAGCAGGGCCGAAAGGTACTGGCTGGTAGGGCAGGGAAGCCTCACCCGGCCCCCCTGCCAGGGCCCCTGCACCGTGATGGGCACGCAGCCTTCGGCGCCAGCCTCTACCCTGATCCCCAGCCCCCGCAGGGCCTCCAGCAAAGGCCCCGCGCTCCGCCGGGCAATCTGTGCATCCCCGGTAAAGCTGATAGGCCGCTTCCCCAGGCCCGCAACCGCCAGGGCCAGGTAGAGGGTCGTGCCCGAATTACCCACGTCCAATGCCAGGGGGCCATCTGCGGCCCACAGCGCCGGACAGGCTTCCCCCGGTCCCCTGCCGCTAATCCCCCGCACCGTCCAGCGGACCAGCCGTTCCCCCCGTTCATTCGCCGGGTTGGGGCAGCCGGAGTCCGCCGCCCGGCGCTCGCTCAGCTCCGCCCCCAGGAGCCGCGAGACTGTTGCGCAGGACCGGGTATCCAGGGAATCCAGGGGATAATCAATTTCCGAGACCCCCTCCGCCAGGGCCGCCATCAGGAGCCGCCGGATCGTATGGGACTTGGAAGCCGGAATCCGGTAAGTTCCGGTAAACCGGCGGGGGCTAACGACCGCATACATAGGCAGCACGATAGCACGAAGCGTCTTTGTGTATCAAGC
>JAITON010000108.1 GCA_031289935.1 Treponema sp. | reverse complement strand
ACCGGTCTCCAGCATAGTTTCCAGGGTATCGGGCTCCATGCTGAGGAGCCGCCGGTTCACGAGGCCGGTAATTTCATCGGCCAGCCGCTGCCCAAAGGCGTCCAGGTCCTCCTGATTGGTAATATATTGCCGCTCCATCAGGCCCGGCAGGGCATCAACTTTGATGGAAAAAGTCAGGGCGCCTGAAACCGCGTAGCTAAAGTCCTCGTCCAGCCCCGCAAAAGTACTGTAGAGCTCCCCCGAAGGCAGGGTCCCCGAAATCCGGATGGATTTTTCCGTTAGATCCGGCCGGAAGATCGTTACCTGGGTATTGGTGGGGATAAGCCGGTACCATATCCAGCGGAATTCTCCCTCCTGGACCGGCCGGGGATCCAGGCCGTGGGTCTTGGAGCGGATAATGCCGACGGAGCCCGGCGGTACCTGGAGCTGGACCCAGCCGAAAAAAAAGACCACTCCGCCCAGCGCTACGAGAATCAGAAGAAACAACGCGAACTTCTTCATAAAACCTTCCGATTTATAGTATAATGATAAGTCCCTCTTGTTTCAAGGAGTTTTGATGTCCGATTCCCGAACCCTGGTCCGCCGGTTGCTTCTCTTCTGCTTCTGCATGGAGGTTCTGGCCGTTTTCATCTATATATTGGGCAATGTCCAAGATTTTACCCAAGCGGCCCTGCTCTTCCTGCTCCGCTTCATAGTTCCGGGGGGCCTCTTCTTGGGGATTTTTGCCCTCGCCGGCCTGGTCCTGGATATCCGGTGGTTCCGAAGGTTTTTGCCGGGGATGCTGCTCAGCCTCGTTCTGTCTCTTTTTGGCATCGCCTCTGCCTTGGGGGCCGCCTTTATCCTCATTTTTGCGGGAGGTACTCTGGTATGATGATGCAGGATGATAAGTGGCCGGACCAGCCCGGATTGCCGTCACGATTGATCCGGGCTATCCGGGGAGCAGTCCAGTGCCGGAATGATTCCCTGGACATCGCCGCCCAGGTAACGACGCTCTACGACGAGCTCTTAAGCCGGAACAATCTGGCCGAGGCGGACATCGTCTCCCTGATCTTCTCGGTAACCCCGGACATCGATGCCCTGAACCCCGCCGCCGCGCTCCGTAAGGCCGGCCGGGCCGGGGAGCTTGCCCTGTTTGTGGTCCAGGAAGCGGTCTTTCAGGGCGGCCTTGAGCGGACTATTCGGGCGCTTATCCACGGTTATATGGACGAAAAGGCCCTGGTCCGCCATATTTACCGGAATGGCGCCGAGGTCCTTCGCCCGGACCGGATCTCACCGGCGGAGTCCGGTAAGGCTGTACGGTAAAAATCGTGAACATGGACGGTTCCTGCTTGACATTTTTTCGGGACTTTGATATCGTATCTTTGGTTTCGCCATCTTAGCTCAGTTGGCAGAGCACGTGACTTGTAATCTCGAGGTCTTCGGTTCGATTCCGAAAGATGGCTTCTTTTACTTGGTTGGGCGATGCAGCGGGTCAGGATGTTGTTTCCGGGGAGTTTCCAGAGTGGTCAAATGGGGCAGACTGTAAATCTGTTGGCTCAGCCTTCGAAGGTTCGAATCCTCCACTCCCCAAACTTGGCCTTCCGCAAGGAAGGCCGTTTTTTTAAGGAGTGGAGGATTCCATGTTCAACAGCCTCCGGGGGATAATCACCGAAAAACGGACTGATTCGTTGTTTCTCGATTCGGGCGGGGTGGAGTGGGACCTCGCCATGCCCGCTACGGACATTGACGCCCTGCCGCCCCAGGGAGAGGAGGGGAGGGTCTTTACCTGGCTCTACCATAAGGAAGATCAGATGAAGCTCTACGGCTTTGCCTCCCCCCAGCGGCGGGCCACCTTCATGGAACTTCTCAAGGTGGAGGGTATCGGCCCCCGGGGAGCTCTCAAAATCATGGGGGGTATTGGCCAGGAGGAGCTTGAGCGGGCCTTGGAAACCGAGGACCTGGGACGGCTGGAAGTAGTTCCGGGCCTGGGCAAAAAGACCGCGCAAAAGATGATCCTGGCCCTCAAGGGGAGGCTCGCCCGGGTATCCCAGACTCTCCCGGCGGCAGGTCCCTACGCGGAACTGGCCGAGGCCCTGGCCGCTATGGGCTACGACAAGCGGGCCGCCGCCGAGGCCCTGTCCAAGGCCGATGCCGCCATCGCCCCGGCGGTCAAGGGCCCGGACCGGGAGAAACAACTTTTCAAGCGGGCCATTATGTATTTAAGCGGAGTGTAGCGTGATTGACGATCGGGATAAGACCCCCGGCATCGTCCACCCGGAGGCCCGGGAGGAGGACGAGCGGGAAGCGAGCCTCCGGCCCCAACGGCTGGGAGAGTTCCTCGGCCAGGCGGTGATGAAGCGGAACCTGGAGGTGTTTATTGCCGCAGCCCGGGAACGCAGGGAAAGCCTGGATCACCTCTTCCTCATCGGGCCGCCGGGGTTGGGCAAGACCACCCTGGCCCAGGTGGTGGCCAACGAGCTGGGGGCCGACTTCAAGCAGACCATTGCCCCGGCCCTGGACAAGCCGAAAGACCTGGCAGGGATCCTCACCACGATCACCGAAAAGACGGTGTTCTTTATCGACGAAATCCACCGCCTCAAGCCCGCCATCGAGGAGATGCTCTACATCGCTATGGAAGACTACGAACTGGACTGGATCATTGGCCAAGGACCGGCGGCCCGGACCATCCGCATACCTGTCCCGCCCTTTACCCTGGTGGGGGCTACCACCAGGGCCGGCAACGTATCAAGCCCCATGGTCAGCCGCTTCGGCATCACCTGCCGCTTTAACTTCTACGACCAGGCCGACATGGAGGCCATTGTCCGGCGTTCCGCAGGGATCCTGCATTATGCTATTGATGATGATGCCGCCGCCCTGCTGGCCGCCTCCTCACGGGGCACGCCAAGGGTCGTGAACCGGCTGCTCCGCAGGATGCGGGACTTTGCCCAGGTGCGGAAACAGGAGACCATCAGCCGGGAGGTAGTGGCCGAGGGGCTTTCCCGGCTGGAGATCGACGCCCTGGGCCTGGAACGCTACGACCGGGAAATCCTCAAGGTGATCATCGAACGCTACAGCGGCGGGCCCGTGGGGGCCGAAACCCTGGCTATCTCCGTGGGAGAGGCCGTGGATACCCTGGAGGACTATTACGAGCCCTTCCTCATCCAGGCCGGTCTGTTGCAGCGCACTCCCCGGGGCCGCATGGTAACGCCTCTGGCCTATCAGCACCTGAACATGAAGCCCCGGGACGGGGTCACGCTCTTCTAGGGCGGCCGTCCAGGCTTAGGCTAAGCCTAGCCAGCCCCCTTGCTTTTTCCGCAGGCCTATGGTATCGTGTTCTTGAGTATTCGGGGGTGTTCCGGTTTCGACTGGTACGGTTCGGGGTACAGGCTGCAGGTGGAGTGTCGATCTCCTGATTCGGCAAACATTTAACTGCCGACAACGACAGTTACGAATACGCCTTAGCTGCGTAATCGCGTGGCGCCGTTCCGCCGCTCTGAGGGGCGGTTGCCGCGTTGCAATCAGGGCTGGCTGTTCACCCGCTTCCGGCGGGCGGGCAGTGAGATATTCCGGAATACGGAGGGGCCGCTTGCCGGGCCGCCCAGCCCTTCCCGACAATATAATGCACGGCTAAACCTGTAGACGTTTGTATTTCGCGTATTAGGACGCGGGTTCGACTCCCGCCACCTCCAATTATGTTTGATTCATCACCGGCGCCGGGGCTCAAGGAAGCTGAGGAACGCCTGGTCGAGGAGATACTCTCCAGCCTGGATGCCGGAAAGCCCGAGCTCAGTTCCCTGGTTAGACAGCGCTTTGAGACTCTGCGGGAATACGGCCGGGTTATCGCCCGGTTTCCCTCCATACGGGAAGTCCGCAGTATCCGCAATGATTTCCTGGACGGGGAAAGCCTGATCGGGACCTTCCGGCGCTTTTCCCCGGGCTCCCGCTTCCTCCACGTGCCCTCCCGTATCACTGCGGTCCGGAGCTTCCTGGTGGCCAAGAGCCACAGCTTTGCCCTCCTGGCCCGGCTGGTAGAAGATAACGAGGCCTATAGCCTTGCCGTGCGGAAGGTCCTCTTTTCCATCATTGCCGCCCTTATGGCCGAGGAAGTTTACTCCTCCTGCCTGGAAGATCCGGCCTTTCCCGAAAAGGTCAGACGGCGCCTGGCCGATGACCTGATATCCCTTTGGGAAAGCGGCATCGATCCCCTGGAAGTCCGCTACCTCCCCGCCCTGGAAGCGCTCTGGGCCACCCGGGAATCCACGCCCCCGGTATACGGCACCATGGACGGGTCCAGCGAATTCTTCCGTATATCCATAGACCTGGGCCCCAGTTGGGACGAATTTATCATGAGATGGGGCGATAACCAGGCAATCAGGGAGAGCCTGGAGGAGTTTCTCTTCGGTCTCTCCTATGAGGAGATACAGAAGGTCAGGAAGGGCTTTAGGCGCCGGGGCGGCCTCAGTGTAAAGGATGAAGATATCCGTTCCCTGCTGGGGGAAGCCCCCGTCTATGCCTCCGTCAAGGACTCGGACCCCCGGGCCATTTACGACTTCTATATTGACCGCCGGGACGCCGCGGCCCTGCGCCGGAGCCGCAACGATCCGGGCCCCCGGGAGACCCTGGAACAGATGTACCTCAAGTTTCAGCTTGCCCAGGCCTAGGGGGGGCGGAGCGCGCGCACTCTGGCCCGGAGCAAACGTGCTCCGCCCCGGAGCAAACGTGCTCCGGCCCGGAACACTCTCGCTCCGTACCGGAGCGAGCGCGTTTTGGCCCGGAACCCGGCGGGTTTAGCGCAAAATGAACCATTTTGGAGGCCTATAAGGGTATTTCTATTGCCGGGCGTAGGTTTGCAGCTCGTCGTACAGGTACTCAAGCTTGATGCCCGCCTGCTCGAACAGGGCCTCCGAATCGGCAGCATCGTGGTAGCGCCGCTGGCAGACCACCCGGACAATCCCGCAGTTGATGATCAGCATGGAACAGGTCCGGCAGGGGGTCATCCGGCAGTAGAGCGTGGCCCCCCCGATGGCAATGCCCCGCCGGGCCGCCTGGCAGAGGGCGTTCTGTTCGGCGTGGACGGTTCTGACACAGTGGGTGGTAACGCTCCCGTCCTCGTGGAGCATCTTCTTGAACTGATGCCCCGCCTCGTCGCAATGGGGCAGGCCTGCGGGAGCCCCCACATAGCCCGTTACAAGAATCTGATGGTCCTTGGCGATGACGCAGCCCGAACGCCCGCGGTCGCAGGTGGCCCGCTTCGCTATGGCATCGCAGACCTCCATAAAGTATTCGTCCCAGCTTGGACGCCGGTATTCTGTTTCTTCCATAGGGATGATTGTATCACCGGGGGGCTTTGTTGTAAAATACCCCATGGACAAGCTGCCCGGCGCCTTCCTTGCCGTCTGCCTCAACCCGGCCCTGCAAAAGACCTATGTATTCCCCGCCCTTATCCCCGACCGGGTAAACCGGACCCGGCAGTACCGGCTGGACGCTTCGGGTAAGGGGGTCAACGTTTCCCGGGTCCTGGGCCAGCTTGGCGAAACGTGCCGGCACCTGACCCAGCTTGGCGCTTCCCTCAGACCCGTCTTTCTGGAGCTCTGCGCCCGGGACGGCCTGGACCTGGTCTGGGTCGAAAGCCATAGCCCTATCCGCTTCTGCCATACCCTGATTGATGAGGAAACCGGGGCCGTTACCGAACTGGTGGAGGAGTCCGAGCCCGTGGGGGAGGGGACCGGGGAGCGGCTCATGGAGGCTTACCTCCCCTTGCTGGAAACGGCGGGCACGGTCATCTTTTCCGGTACCAAGGCGGCGGGCCTCCCCGGGGACCTTATCCCCCGAATGGTCCATGGGGCCCGGGAAAGGGGCCGCCGAATCATCCTCGATATCCAGGGCCGGGATCTTCTCGCGAGCCTTGCCGCCGGGCCGGACCTGATCAAACCAAACCTCTACGAGTTTGCCGCCACCTTTGCCCCGGAACTGGTCAGCCGGAACGAGGTTATCCCCGAGGAGCCCCGGGTCCGGGAGCGGGTGGCGGAAATCTGCCGGGATCTCTGGGAGCGTTTCCATACCCAGGTGGTTCTGAGCCGGGGCCCCCGTCCCGTCTGGTATGCCGCGTCCGGGGAGCTTGCCGAGTATCCCCTGGAAGCCCTCCCCAGGCCCCTGAACACCACCGGTTCCGGGGACGCTTTTACCGCAGGGCTCGCGGCGGC
>JAITON010000017.1 GCA_031289935.1 Treponema sp. | reverse complement strand
CCGGGGGCGGCGCCAGAGGCGCGGTCCCCAGACCGTCTACCCCGCTTTTTCTCCCGGGCAGCCTTCTCCAGAACCCGCAGAGATTCGTCAAAGCCCTGGAGGAACTCCGCCAGATCATCGGCAAAAAGGATCACCGACTGGCGCTCAAAGCCGCCGGTTTCCTGGTTCTTGCTTTCCACGATATTGAGGTAGAGGTCCCCCAACCGGTTTTCCTTCACATTGAAGAAGTAGGTCCTGTTCTTCAACAGCACCCTGGTCGAAAATAATTCGCCCCGTATGCCCATGTTAGCTTCCTTCGGCCAGCGTCACCATACGGCGCTGCCATTCGATCAATTCCCGTTCCAGCGCCGGGTCCCCGGCATCTGCCATAATCCTGAAGACCGGCTCCGTGCCGGACCCCCGCATCCAGATACAGGCGATTTCCCTCGCCGCCGCATCCTTAAAGACGATTCTGAGGCCCCCCCGCCGGGCTTCGGAAAAGTCCTCCAGATTCCGAATCTCCCGGGTCCCCAGATAGGCCGATGCCTCCCAGCCCGCGAAGCCCCAGCGCCTGGCCAAATCAGCCCGTTTTGCCGCCCATTCCCTTAGAAACACCCCCTGATAGCGGGCCTTGAGGAGACCGTGGTCCTCTGTCTTGACCCTGAGGATGGCTTCCGGGGAATAGGCCCCGGTGGACCAGAAGGCCGGGAGCGTGGCGATGACCTCCGTCAGGCTGAAATCAGACTGCCAGACGCCGTCCTGTCCCGAACGGCGGAGCCATATACCAAAGGGGCCGTCCCGGTCCCGGAGCGCCAAAAGCTTTACCAGGGCCGTTACCGTGCTCAGAGGGTCCCGTACTGATGAGGGGTGGGTAATGCTCCCCCCCGCAGATCCCTCGCCGAGGATGCGTACCAGGTAGCCTGCTTCCCGCAATTCCCGGGCCCGGTTCACCACATTGGCCTCCCCCACCTCGGCCCGGAAGACCCTGACGTCAAAGGCCTCGGCAATCCGGTCCACCCGCAGGGAGGTAGGGTCGTTTACCGCCACGGCCGCCTTGACCAGAGCCCTGCCATCGCTGCCGTAGGAAAGTTCCCCAGTCCAGACCAGCGCGGCCAGTTCCGCCATGCAGGCCAGGGCGAAGACCTCCTGGGCCTCCAGGCTGCGGGCCCGGCCGGCGCTATCATCCCAGACAACCAGGTTCCCCCGGTCCCCGTCGCAGTCGGGCACATAACCCAGCATAAAGGAGGGGTCTTCCCGGTGCAGTTCCTCCAGGAGGGCCCGGCAGGGCTCTAAGGACGCTCCCTCGGGGACGATACGGTGGGCAATCCGGCCGGCCTGGTCGTTTATTGAGCGGTAGCCCAGGCCCAGGCCCGTGAAAAAGTCCCGGTCTATGGAGACCGCCCGGGCTGAACCGTTCAGGTCCGCAGCCAGGCCCAGGGGACGGGCCTTAAGCCCCGCGAACAGGGCCTCTTCCAGAGAAGCGGCCCCGGGACCCTTCCCAAAGACCACTTCCCGGGCAAAGCTCCGGTAGGCTCTAAGGGCGCAGGCCTTGACCAGGCTCGTAGCGGCATAGACCCGCTCCAGGGCTGCGGTATCGGCCCTTTCCAGAAGAGCCCTCATATCAGCTTGAAAGCCAGGACCCGCAGCCAGGGCGCGGAAGGCATAGATCAGTTTTTGGGCCTCGGAACCAGGGAGCACGCCCCCGTCGTTCCGGCCGAACTTGAGACCGTTGTGGCCAATAGGATTGTGGCTTGCCGAGATAAAGACAAAAGAGAATTTCCCCCGGGTATAGGCCATGATCTCGGGCGCGGCGCTTATCCCGGCGAAGTCCACTTCCAGCCCCAAAGCCAGGAGGGCCCGGATTACCGCATCGGCAAGAGCGGGCCCTGTGGGCCGGGTATCCATACCCACCAGAACCTTGCCGGGATCGCCCCCCCCAGAGAGACCCTTTATATAGCCCCCAAAGACCGCCGCAGCGCCGGCGGCAATCAGGCGGTGGGCGCCGGATATCCCCTGATCCCTGCCCTCTTCGTCCCCCGATTCCGCAAAGACCCCCCGCCAGCCGGAGGCCGAAAGGATCATCCCGTCCAGGGCCTGTTCAATAGCAACCATAGAGTAAAAGTATACCCCATTCGGGGCAAAGTTGCTAGCGCCCCCCCAGAATCAAGCGCAGCGGCCCCTAGAGCCAGGCGCAGCGGCCTTTAGAACCAGAAACGGACCCCTGAGGAAGTGATCACATTCCAGTAAAAGCCCGCTCCGTCTAAGGTTGCCGGCCCGTCTTTACCAAGGGCAATGCCAATACCAGGTTTCATTTGTATATAGAGCTCAAAGAAGCTGAGCCTAAAGCTGGTTCCCACGGCCAGCTCAACGCCGATATCAAAGACCTCGGCGTCATTGATACCAATGCCGATATCAAAAAACCCGCCCGCGCCCAGGGAGAAGTGCATCAGGAAATCCCCCTCGAAGCCGAAGAAGTAATAATCGCCGCTTAACCCGGCGGACCAGGCAAGATCGGTTTCTCCAAAAGGATAGAACCGCGCGTTTGCCGTCCACCATACCGGCAGATCGGGAAGTTTCAGGCTTGCCGAGAAGCCCATGGCGTAGTAGTTGCCCACGTCAAAGTCGTATTGCACACCAATCCCTAGTTGATCCGTATCCCCGGTCTGGGCAAAGACCCCCCCGGCGCCGATTAAAAATACCGCCATTCCCACTACAAACACTTTGTTCTTCTTCATTTTCCGTATCCTTCTACGTTTACCGTCCGCCGACTAAAC
>JAITON010000103.1 GCA_031289935.1 Treponema sp. | reverse complement strand
CTGGACCTGCAACTCTTCCCAAGTGGGCGCCCCATAAGGCCGGGAATCCATCATCGCCCTTTGCGCGTTAATATACTCGGTACGGTAAATATCAGGAAAGTAGGACTTCGGGTTGGCGGTCCCGGTCCCCTGAGCGAGCCCCTCTCTGGAGAGCGACTCTCCAGAGAGGGGGATTGATGCCAGGGCGAGGTCCGCCTGGGCCGCCGCCTGTAGGGAGAGGCAGAACGCGAAGACTGCAAAAATAACGATACAAATAACCGGCTGCCCGGCAATGCGGGGCCCGGGGCCCCGGCGAAGAACATATCTGACCATGGTTTTATAATTATCGGTAAAAAAGAGCGCTTTTTTAAGACGCAATCCGCCAATCTGTGGTATACTATGCCCATGAAAAGTCTATTGATTCGCGGTGTATCACCTATGGTACTGGTTTGGGCGGTCCTGAGCAGTCTGGGATGTACGAGCCTGGACCTGAATATTGATGCGGAGAACCTCGCGGTAAAGGCCGATGCGGTTCCCACGGGCCTGGCCAAGGCGGGCTCCGGCTGGACGGCCCGGGGCGGCGCCCAGTGGACCAAGCAAGATCCCGGCTCTGTGGCGGGCTTCGAGCTGCGCTGGGCCGAATCCGTGGTCTTTAACACGGTGCTGCTCCGGGAAAAGACCGACGCCGTAACCCTCTTCCGGCTCTACGCCCGGCGCGGCGAGGACTGGGAGCTCATCTACGAGCAGGACCGTATCGGCAAGGAGACCCTCTGCTATGTGGAGGAGGTCCGCACCGATACCCTGCGGCTGGAACTTCTGGAAAGTATCGGCCCGGTCCGCCTGGATTCGGTGGAGGTCTATCATACCGGCAGTTTCAGCGGCCGCCGCGCTACGGGATCCTATCCCTTCAAGGTCTCCCAGTACCTCCGCATGGACGGGCAGGATATCGTGGACCGTCTGGGGGACCCGGGCTTTTCGGGCTACTACGATGTGGTGACCGATGTTATCATCTTTGACAACTGCTATCTTGCAAGCGATGGCACGCCGGTCTTCTACCAGAACCGGGAGGACGGAGAGGCCCAGTTTGAGGCCAACCTGAGCGCCCTCAGGCAGATTATCGGCTCCCGGCCCGTGCGGATCTGGATGACCATCTTCTTTGATCAATACCGCAGCGGCCAAAAGGACCTGGTCCTGACCGCCCAATTTTTGAATGAAAAGCGGGATAGTATTAACGCAAACATCCAGGGCCTGGTAGACCGGTACGGTCTTTACGGCATCGACTACGACTGGGAATATCCCGAGAGCAGTACCCAGTGGCGGGCCTACGAGGGGCTCATCCAGGACACCGCCGCCTATACAAAGGTTTCCGTGGCCATCGCTCCCTGGCGCTTTGACGCATCCAGGGAAACCATCAACATGGTAGAGCACTTTAACGTGATGTGCTACGACCTCTTTGACAACCGGGGCCACCACAGCACTATACAGACCGCCGGGTTTGAGGCCCTCGCGAAGACTATCTATCAGCTTAAAATCCCCAGGGAAAAAATCCTTTTGGGGATTCCCAGCTATGGCCGGGCGGTGAACCGCTCCGGGAATTCCTGGCCCGAATACCGCGGCACCGTAAGCCTGCAGCCCGGCGGCGGCTATTCCGGCAGCCTGGGCAAGTGGGGGAACCAGCTCCCCTCGTTTATGTACACCGAAGACGGGATAGAGATGAACTCTGCGGCCTACCTGAACGGCTACGCTATCACCCGGGACAAGACCCTGCTGGCCCTGGTCAGCGGTATCGGCGGCCTGATGATCTTCCGGGCCAAATGCGACGCGCCCTACACCTACGAGTATTCCCTGCACCGGGCCATCAGGAATGTGCTGAGCGCTTTGCTGCGCTAGGCTGCCGCAGGGTGCTGAGGAGCCCTGCCGCGCTGCGGTGCGCAGGGTGCTGCGGAGCTTTACCGCAGGGTGCTGCGGAGCTTTGCCGCAGGGTGCTGCGGAGCTTTGCCGCAGGATGCTGCGGCGCGCAGGATGCTGCGGCGCGCAGGGTGCTGCGGCGCGCAGGGTGCTGCGGAGCTTTACCGCAGGGTGCTGCGGAGCGCAGGGCTTTGTTCCAGATTGCGGGTATGCTTCCCCTTTTACCCCCCTTATGATAGACTTCCCCCCATGCCTACCATAGACGATAAGAAGGTTATTTACTCCATGTACCGGGTGTCCCGCAGCCATGGCGGCAAGACCGTGCTCAAGGACATCAGTATCTCCTATTTTCTCGGCGCCAAAATCGGCGTCATCGGCCTTAACGGATCGGGCAAGTCGAGCCTCCTCCGCATCATGGCCGGGGTGGATACCGGGTTTACCGGGGAAATCTCCGTAAGCCCCGGTTATACCCTTGGGTACCTGGAGCAGGAGCCCTGTTTGGCCTCCGGCAAGACCGTCCGGGAAGTAGTGTCCGAGGCCGCCGCCGAAATAACGGCTCTCCTCAAAGAATTTGATGAGGTTAGCGAGGCTTTTGGCGATCCCGGTGCCGATTACGAGAAACTGGGCGAAAGACAGGCGGCCCTCCAGGAGAAAATCGAGGCCCAGGATGGCTGGAACCTGGACAGCCGCCTGGAACTGGCCATGGACGCCCTCCGCTGCCCGCCGCCGGATCAGTGCGTGGACGAGCTTTCGGGGGGTGAAAAACGGCGGGTGGCCCTCTGCCGGCTCCTTCTCCAAAAACCCGACATCCTGCTTCTGGACGAGCCCACCAACCATCTGGACGCCGAGACCGTGGCCTGGCTGGAGCGGCACCTGCGGGACTACCCCGGCACAGTCATCGCGGTAACCCACGACCGCTATTTTCTGGATAATGTGGCCGGCTGGATCCTGGAACTGGATCGTGGCGAGGGCATCCCCTGGAAGGGTAACTATTCAGGCTGGCTGGAACAGAAGGAACAGCGCCTGGCCCAGGAGGAAAAGGGCGAAACCGAGCGCCGCCGGACCCTCCGCCGGGAGCTTGAGTGGATCCGCATGAGCCCCCAGGGCCGCCACGCCAAGAGCAAGGACCGGATCAGCCGCTACGAAAGCCTTTACCAGGCCGGTGTCAGGGAGCAGATTCGGGAAAATCGCATCACCATCCCTGCGGGCCCCCGGCTGGGGCGGCTGGTTATTGAGGCGGCAGGTCTTGCCAAGGCCTATGGTGATAGGGGCCTTTTCCAGGACCTCTCCTTCACCGTGCCCCCCGGCGCCTGCGTAGGTATTATCGGCCCCAACGGTGCGGGCAAGTCCACCCTCTTCAAGATCATCGCCGGCCTGGTTCAGCCCGATGCGGGCCAGGTCCGCCTGGGGGAGAGCGTCAAACTGATCTACACGGATCAGATGCGGGAGGGCCTGGACAACGAAAAAACCGTCTGGGAGCAGCTTTCCGGTGGTCAGGATCTGATCCGGCTAGGCGGGGAAGGGGGCCGGGAGGTCAATTCCCGGGCCTATTGCGCCTGGTACAATTTCTCCGGGGCGGACCAGCAGAAAAAGGTGGCGGTGCTTTCGGGCGGTGAGCGGAACCGGTTGAACCTCGCCATGATGCTCAAGGAGGGGGCCAATGTGCTGCTTCTGGACGAACCTACCAACGACCTGGATGTGAACACCCTGCGGACCCTGGAGGAGGCTATCGACAGCTTTGCCGGAGTAACCCTGGTCATCAGCCACGACCGCTGGTTCCTGGACCGAATCGCAACCCACATCCTTGCATTCGAAGACGGCGAGACGGTCTGGTTTGATGGCAACTGGTCCGAGTACGCCGCCTGGCGCCGCCAGCAGCTTGGCGCCGCCGCTGAACGCCCCCACCGCTACGTTTACCGCCGCCTGGAACGCTAGGAATACACTGATTTATGCAGCCACGATTAGCGCATGCTAGACATGACCCTGGAGGAAGGACGCGTCAGAATCGGTAAAGGGCTTGCCGTAGATACATTCAAAGAGAAAGCGAATATCCTCGGGGTTCATTTCCAGGAAGCGGCAGCCGAAATACAGGGCGGCATTACTCTTATACCGCCTGACGACCTTGATGTTGGTATTGATCGCCCGCCGGGGCATAATCAGCTTGACCGCAAGCAGGCTGCCGGGCTGGAGCGCCAGGGCCAGTTGAGAGCGGGGGAGGGTGAAGAGCATTCCCGACGCGCTGATATCCCCCACGGTGGCTGGGAAGGGCTCGTTTTTTATCTTTCCTGCCGCAAAATCGCCCTTCAGTTTGAAGGAATTGACCAGAACATTCACAAACTGATACAGCGTATTGATAAGCTCATTGCCAAAGGGAATCTTCGCATCCTTGTTTTGCCAGGCATGGATATAACCGATCACATACTCGTAGAAGAGCAGAGGGACCCAGGCATCGGATAAGATGCCTGCGTTGGATTTATTGTTGATAAAGCGGGTTACGGCCTCGTCAAGGTACATCGGCCCCACACCCGAAACCTCCAGATAGCGGCGGAACCGTTCCTCCGTGATAATTCGCGCCCGGGGGAAGGGATCTTCCTGGGGCCATTTCCCCTGGCTTGAAGGCAGGAACAGCATCCTGCCGGTTTCCGTTATGACCAGCTCTTCCATGGATTCGGGGGACTTATCCTTGAAAAGGACAATCTGATAGCCGCTGGTGATTTTTTTCAGTATACCAGATAACTGGCTCGTGAGCCCGGACAACTCCTGGAGAGCCACTGCCGTAAAAGCTTCGCCGCCGGTTTTTTCCCATTCAAATTCGGACATTTTGGGATAGGACAGGGTATAGCGTTCCCCCAAAAACAGATACTGGACCTGAAAATCCTCCGGGGGTGAAACCCGGAGATAGGTCCGGTCCAGATTTTTATACAACGATTGAGGTATTGAGGTGGTAAAATAATCGGGCTTAACCGATATAACCTGGGTTGGAAAGGATATAACAATCCCCCGGTAATTGAAGGACAGGTTCATCTTCTCCCCGGTGTGCAATCCCTGAACAGGCTTACCGGGCCTGAAAGTGAGCTCGGTCTTGACGGGATTTACCAGGCTCAGGATATACTCGGTGCGGTTTTTGAGATACCGGACCGGAATTTTTTCATCCCCCAGGACTTTAAGGTAAAATTCCTTTTCAATTCGATTGATCGGCGTTGCCACGTTTTCCTCCAACTATTTCTTAAAAAAATCGCTCGTAAGGGGCAAAATCATAAGGATAGGCATCCCCGGCGCCCCGTACATCCCTGGGCTCTTCAATGATAATATCGTCCAGCCGCCAGCCGCCCTCGTCCAGGACCAGATAGAGTTCCCCCGATGCCCCCAGGCTGCTGCCCAGAAACCGGAACAAAAAAGAGATACTCCCGTCGGGTTCCTCCCGGCCGCCGCCGATACGGTACCTGTCCGGGGCGGCCGCCTCCAGGACGGTGTTGAACGCCCCCCGCCGGCTCTGGGCAAGCCCCCGAATGAAGGACGAGTCCCAGGTATCCCGAAGCAGGGCCTGGAGAACCCCCCGGGCAAAGGCATAGGCCGCTTCCGGCGCGGTTCCCCGGCCCAGATCCCCGATAACCACATCCCGGGGATAGCGCGGAGCCTCCCCATATTGGGGCCGCCGCAGATCGGCGGGAACGAGCCCTCCGCTGTTTCCCTCCTGGGCCTCTATCACCACAAGGACCGCCAGAAACAAAAGGAGGCTTCCAAACAATCTTTTTATATGCACGAATCCCCTCATTGCTTTCTTAATTATACCACATATCGCCGTAATTGCAAGGAATAAGGTGAATTTCCGCGCCTTTTCCGGGTTTAGACCCGCTTCGCCGCCTCCCCGGCGGCCGCCTCCCCGGCGGCCGCTTCCCCAGCGGAAACTCCCCGCATAACGAACCAGGCGGCCAGCATACAGAGGCCGCTGAACACGAAAATACCCTGGTAACCCCCCAGATCGATAATCAGCCCGGTAATTGGCGGCGCCACAATAGCCGCGCTCTGGCTAAAGGTATAGTAGAGGCCCGTAAAAATGCCCATGTTGCCGAAGTCCGCGAGCTGCCAGAGCATGGGGAAGGAGTTCACCGTGATCCCGATCCAGAAGGCCCCGAACAGGAAAAGCAGCCCCAGGCAGAGCACCAAAAGCCCCGCAGGCCCCATCCCCAGGCTCCGCGCCAGGATCGTGCAGGCGGGCACCAGCAGCAGGATAACGGTTACCAGGACCAGACAGAGCCGGATGTAGCGTTTCCGGCCCAGTTTATGGGCAAAGTAACCCACGGGCACCGCAAACGCCACGCTGGCTACCCCCACGATCCCCTGGGCCAGGGCCGCGTTGGATGCCGCCACCCCCAGGACCTCCACCATGTAGAGCCCCAGGAAAGGTTTTACCCCTTCGTAGCCCAGAAACCAGCAGAACAGGGCGATAAGTATCCGGGGCACACTGGAATTCCCCGCAGTAAAGGCCATTTTAACCGCCTTAAAGACCGGGACAGGCTTCTCTGCCGCCGCAGTCTTTTCCGGCAGCTTCTCCCGCACAAAGAGCAGCAGGACCACCACCGCCAGGATGATACAGCCCCCGGCCACCGTAAAGGGCAGCCCCTCGGATATCTTCATCAACTGAGCCAGCCCCAGAGTCCCGATGATGGCCCCCACGCCGCCCATCATGTTGATCACGCCGTTAGCCTCGGAGCGGTAGTCCCCGGGAATCGTGTCGGGCATCAGCGCCACCACCGGCCCCCGTACCGAGGTCTTGAAGATGTTAAAGCAAAAGAGCAGCACTATCAGGGCCCAAAGGGAAACCGCCGCCGCCATGGGTAATAAATAGAAGAGAACCGCCGAAACCGGCAGCATCACCACGATAAAGGGCATACGCCGCCCGATCCGGGTCCGGGTCCGGTCCGACCAGACCGCGATAATCGGGATCAGGATGAGCTGGAGCACGTTGTCCAGGGTCATAATCGCCCCCACCAGGGCGTTGGACTCCACATAGCGCCTGAGAAAGATCGGCACATAGGTATCGTAGAGGGGATCCATAAGCCCCATGGTAAAAAACCCGAAGCCAATCAGGAAGGTGGTCCCCATATAGGCGGCAAACCCCGTTTTTTGTTTTTCTGTAGCCATCACCGGCCTCCTTACCCGGCTAGTATAGCACAGATTACCGCCTGGTGGTACCCCCATGCCTCGATTTTTTTCAAGATTTTGATGTTTTTTCACCGTTTTTTGCACAAATCGCTTGACAAATCCCCCTCCGATGGTATATGATTACTTCATTATGATGATAACGCGCGGAAACAGGGCCGCCATAGACCATAGAGGCTGTTCCCAGTTGAATCTCCCCAATAGTCAAGCAACGCCCGATAGCGCAATACTCCGGCAAAGCCCGATAGCGCCCCCGCTGGGGGCGGCCAGAATAGCCCCAATAGTCCAGTTTGCAGGCGCAAACTGGACCGCCATCCTACTGGATGGCGCCAATCCTACCG
>JAITON010000098.1 GCA_031289935.1 Treponema sp. | reverse complement strand
GCCGAGGGGCGGCGAGGGCGAAGAGAAAATGGGGCCGTTAAACGGGGACTATAATACGGGGGGGGGGGGGGGGGGGCGCCATCCGGTAGGATGGCGGTCCAGTTCGCGTGCAAACCTACCGGATTGCATTGCGCAAACTGGACTATTGGGAGATTCTGGCCGCCCCCAGCAGGGGCACCCCCAGCGAGGGCGCAATCCGGTAGGATTGCGTGCAGTTTGCCCTTGCAAACTGCAACGCTGCTTTGTTCAAATCTTTTTGCCTTCAGCATGGCGTAAGTCTATCCCTTCCTGCTAATAATGTCAAGCGCTTTGCGGAAAAAACAGGGGAAAAACGTGAAAATCCCGAAAAAAACAGGGAAATTCTCCATCCGGCCTATGCCGGATGGCGCGCATCATGGTCTAATCGCCTAATAGTAGCTGATCCGGTAGTCTCCCACGGCTACAAAGCCCGTGCGGAGGTAGACGCGCCGGGCGGCCTGGTTCCGCTTCTTCACAAAGAGGGTTACGGTGCGGCCGGCGGCGGCGAGTTCGGCGGCCAGGGCGGCGGTCATACGGGCGGCGATGCCCTGGCGGCGGTACTCGGGGAGGACGTAGACCCCGCCGATCTGGGTACAGCTAAAGGCCCTGGCGTTGGTGTTGATCTTTCCCACGAGCCGGCCGTCAAGCCAGGCGGCCAGCACGGTCTGGTTTGCCAGGAGCCGGGCCAGGTTGAGGCGGCAGACCTCGGGGCTGAACCCGGCGCCCCGGGGCAGAACCTCCTCCCGCTCATAGGCGGCTTGCAGGGGGAAAAGGGCCTCCGCATCTTTCACCAGGGCCTTTCTGAGCTCCAGGCCCACGGGTCCTGCCCGGAGGCTTTCCGGCGCCGGGAACCCTCCCTGGCCCAGCTTCATCAGGTCGTAGTCGATGATATCCGCCGGTTCCGCGCCCCGGAGCCGCAGGAGGGCCTCCATGAAGCGGGCGTCTTCCCGGAGCCCCTGGACCGCGTGGATATGGACCCGCCGGATAAACCGGTCCAGGAAGCCCGGCGCGGGAATGTCCCGGCGGTCTCCGCCCATAACCGGAAAGAGTATTCCGTGGCTGTGGATCAGCAGGGCCGGGGTAGAGGCATTGCTATTCGCGGCCCGGCCTGGCCGTTCCCGGAGCAGCCAGACCAGGTCGCGGGAGGAATCCCGGTGCAGAAAGCGGTAACAGGCATTGACGCAGGAGAGCTCCCGGTCCCGGAGAAACTGCTCGCAGCGCTCCTCGTCGGCGCTGCGCATCCGCCGCCAGCACAGTTGCGGTTTCAGGGCAGCTTCCCCTGGAAAGGAATCCGGCCCAGTATGGCGGAGAAACCGGCGATAAAGGACTCCCGGGAATAGCTATAGACCGCAAGGGCCCCGTCAACCCAGGGGATGTCCCCGGCTTCCAGGGGGCTCAGCACGGAAAAGACGATGACCCGCTTCCCCATGTCTCTGATGTAGCCGAGGGGCTCCAGGTCCTCAGGCTGGGCGGCGCAGAAGATAATGGTGTCCGATTGCCGGGCAAAGTATCTGAAATCGGCCTCGCCCCGGGCGATGGAGTACCAGTAGGGGACCCCCTGGGGGTAGGCCCGCCTCCCTATCGTGAAGAAATCCTCGTACTGCCCCGCCAGGAGCACCCGGCCTGCGGTTTCCGGGTCCAGGGGGAAGACGCCCTCCCCTGCAATCAGGCTTACGCTCCGGGCGGCCAAGTCCAGGAAGAAGGCCCCGCCTTCCGGATCCGGGAGACCTGCCGCGACCTTTGCCAGGTCGGGAATATAGGGCACGGCCTTATCGCCCCGGAGCCAGGTAAGTTTGGTCTTAAGCGCCCGGAGCGCTGCGTCCCGGACCCGCTCCCGGAACCCGGGCTCCTCCTGCATGGCCGCCGTAAGGCTTGTCCAGACCGGGTCGAGGAGGCCCGGAGTCTTGGAGAACATGATGATGTCGTTCCCCGCCATGAGGGCCTGTTTGGCGGCCCGGGACACGCTCCCGGCGGACATAGTAGCGCCGTTCATCATCAGGTCGTCGGTGATGATAAGGCCCCGAAAGCCGATCTGTTCCCGAAGCAGGTCATGGAGAAACCAGGAAGAGAGGGAGGCCGGGTCAGAGGCCGCCAGAGTATTGGGGAAGGCCAGGTGGCCGCTCATCACCGCCGGGACCCCTTCACGGGCGAGAAGACGGTAGGGGACGAGCTCCCGGTTCCAGAGCTCCTCGAAGCTGGCGCTGATCCGGGGCAGAATTCCATGGGAGTCCAGGTCCGTGTCCCCGTGGCCGGGATAGTGTTTGGCCGTGGCGATGATCCCCGCCGCAGCCTGGCCTCTGGCAAAGGCCGCCCCCAGGATGCCCGCCTCCACGGGGCTGCTCCCAAAGGCCCGGGGGCCGATCACGGTGGAGTCCCGGTTAGTAAAGAGGTCCACTGCCGGGGCAAAGTTCATATTAACCCCCAGGACCGCCAGTTCCCTTCCTATGTAATAGCCCGAAAGATAGGCGTCCCGGGGGTAGCCCGAGGCGCCGATGGCCATATTCCCCGGCGTTTCGCTGGTGGCCCCCTTAATGTGCCGCACCAGGCCTCCCTCCTGGTCGGTAGCCACGAAGAGGGGAATACCGTGGGGACCCTCCAGGGCGGCCGTCTGGAGAGCCCCTACGGTCTGGGCCAGGGACCGGGTATCGGCGGTATTCCAGCCGAAGATCTTGACCCCGCCGATGTTTCGCTGCCGTATCCAGTCCATGATAAGTGGCGAAGGTTCCGCCCCCACCCAACCGAGCATGAAGGTCTGGGCCAGGGCCTCTTCGTCGCTCATGTCATCGAGGATCGCCCGGGCTAGGGTATCGGGATCCCCCGCACCGGCAAAGGACGGGGCTACTGCCTGGGCGCCTGCCTGGGCGGAGGCCGCCTGGGCGCCCGCCGGAGCGGAGAGCCATGCCGGGAAGATCAGAGCCAGGATGATGAGGACCCGGAGCATGGGGAAAAATTGGAAACGGGCCGCCGGCATGGGGAGCATCGTCTTAGTAGGCCTCGCCCCGCAGGCTGTCGAGGTAACGGGCTGCGGAATGGGCCGCCACAGCTCCATCGGCGGCAGCGGTCACGATCTGACGGAAGGGACAGGCCCGGACGTCGCCTGCGGCAAAGAGTCCCGGCGTACTGGCCGCCATGGCCTGGTCCGTAAGAATGTAGCCCCCTTCATTGGTCTCGACCGTGCAGCCTCCACCGGTGTTCAGGAAAGCGGTCCGGGGTTCCGAGCCGGTAAAGACGAAGACCCCCGCCGCTTCCGCCTCGTAAGGCGCTCCGGAAGGCGCTCCGGCGTCAATATGCTCCAGCAGCACCGACGACACCTGGGCGCCGCCGTGGATTTCCAGCATCCGGATGTTAAAGCGGACCTCAATATGGGGATTATGGAGTACCCGTTCGGCCAGGGCCTTCTGGGCCCGGAACTTTTCCCGCCGGTGGATCAGCGTTACCTGGGGAGAGAGCCGGGAGAGGTACTCGGCCTCGTCGCAGGCCGCATCGCCGCCGCCTACCACGAAAATCTTCCGGCCCCTGAAGAAGGGACCGTCGCAGGAGGCGCAGTAAGAGACCCCCCGGCCCAAAAACTCGGCCTCCCCGGGAATGCCCAGCCGCCGGGGCCGGGACCCCGACGCGATAATGACCGCCCGGGCTGCGGCCTCCCCCTCAGGGGAGCCTTCCAGGACCGCCTTAAAGGCCCCTCCCTCCTGGCGGAGGGGCTCCTGACGGAGGGCCGTCACGGTCCCGCTCACAAACCGGGCGCCAAAGGCTTCGGCCTGGCTGCGCAGGGCTGTAGCAAGCTCTTCGCCTGAATGTTCCCCCGCAAAGCCGGGGTAATTTTCCAGCCGGTCGATCAAGAGCGCCGTTCCCCCCGGCGCAAGCTCCTCAATTACCAGGGCGTCCAGATTCGCCCGGGCGGCATACTGGGCAGCGGTTAGTCCCGCCGGCCCCCCGCCGATAATCAACACATCCGCCTTGAGCCCCTGGACCATTCTATCCTCCCTAGTGGACTTATCTTAGCATATCTCGAGACCCCCGGGGAAGCGCTGATTAACTTGAGGTGAACCAGCGCTTCCCGTGGAAGCTCCGAATCCGGTATACTAGCGTTCATGAAACGTCCCGTTCTGATCTTGAGCTTGCTGCTCACTGTGCCGGGCCTCGCCGCTCAGGCGGTCTCCGCTCAAGCGGTCTCCGCTCAGGCGGTCGCCCAGGCGGCCTCCGCCCAGGCGGCCTTTCCCTCCCTGGAGCCCGGCGCCGCCGCCCGGGAACTGAACCTGCGGGTTCGGGATGGTATCCGGTCCTGGGAAGACCTGGCGGACGCAGCGCTCTGGGCTTCAGACGCAGGGGTCTCCCGGACCGGAAGATCCTACCGGGAGATCCTCGCCGCCGGTGTGGCCGAGCTCCGGGCCGCGCCGAATCTCCCGGCTGGCGAGCGGGAGCGGGGCGAATATGTCCTCAAATTTATCTACGACAAGTACCTGGCAGGCTATTCGGCCAATCAGACCCGGCTTGACCAGCTTATCGACACCGGCCAGTACAACTGCGTCTCCTCGGCGGTCTTTTACGCGATTTTTGCCCAGGCCCTGGACCTGAACGTGGCGGGGGTTATAACCCGGGACCACGCCTTTGTAACCCTCCGCGTAGGGGATGAGCTCATCGATATTGAAACCACCAATCCCTATGGCTTCGACCCCGGAAGCCGCAGGGAGTTCCACGATGATTTCGGCAAGCTCACGGGATTCGCCTATGTCCCCGCCCGGAATTACCGGGACCGCGCCGCCATCAGCCCCTTGGAACTGGTCTCCCTGATCCTCTCCAACCGGATCGCCCTGGAGGCCCGGAACCGCTACGCCGAGGCGGTGCCCCTGGCGATTAACCGGGCGGCTCTCCTGGCGGGCCGCAGCAGCCAGGCCGATTCCCCTCTTTTTGATGATCCTGAAACCCTCCTCCTGGATTGCATCTTTAACTACGGGGCCTCCCTGCTCCGTGCCGGCAGGGAGGCGGAGGCCCTGGCCTGGGCCGATACCGCCCGGCAGCGGTATGGGGATCTTAGCGGCGGCGAATCCCGGTGGCAGGAATTCTACTATACGGCCCTGAACAATTACCTGGCCGGCCTCGTCCGGGCCGGGCGCTACGGGGAGCTGCGGGGTATTCTGGTCTCTTATACGCCCCGGCTGAATCCGGGGGATCTGGGCCGGCTCAATTCCCTGGTAACCGAGGCGGAACTGACGGCAGGGCTCCAGGCCATGCGGAACAGCGATGACGCGGAACGGCTCCTCGTAGCGATCGACCAGGCCGCCGCCGGGGGGCTCCTTCCAGGAAGCCGGGCCCGGGAACTGCGAAACTATCTGATCCTGCAAAACGCCGGTTGGATCGCCTCCGGGGAAGGCCAGACCGGCGCCGTCAGCTACCTGGAAGCGATGATTGCCCGCTACGGTAGCAACAGCGATCTGGACAACGCCATCCGCGTCTACCAGCAGAACGCGGTAATAGCCCTGCACAATCAATTTGCAGAGCTCTACAACCGGCGGGACTATGGGGCGGCCCGGAGCTTCATCCTGGAGGCCTTGGCCGTCTTCCCCGGCAACCGCCAGCTTACCCAGGATCTGAATACGGTGGAACAAGCCCTGCGGCGTTGACATGCCCGGCCTTGCAGACTAGTATGGAATTACGGCCCTGTAGCTCAATGGATAGAGCGGCTCCCTCCTAAGGAGTAGGTTGACGGTTCGATTCCGCCCAGGGTCATGTCCCCCCCTTGGCTTACTTCCCGTGCCTACGCTTAGGGCGCTACGCACTCCCGGCGCAGCATGACGATGCCGCTTTTACCGCACCTGTTGCACCCACTCGTCGCCGTGGGCGCCCACCAAACAGCGCCCCACCGGGTTCACCATCAAGTCCATGTCTTCCAGGGGGATGACCCCCAAAAGGATTTCACCATCCGCAAAAACGATGGGGCGGCTTGAGGTATACCGGTCATTCCAGTGAATGTCAACCAATTCGCTCCTGGTGCATTTCTGCTTCACACCACCGGCA